>PNOF01000071.1 GCA_013824645.1 Syntrophus sp. (in: bacteria)
TCAGACCTCGTGGATACCGCTATGATTTTCTCGGAAAGAACTGACCGGAAAAGCATTCTTTTTTCTGGGAGGGAAAGGGGAGCCAGAAATCTAAAATCACCCCCTGCCCTCCCTATATGTAGGTTAACCTTTGTATATTGGGCTAAGCTGGTTTTGTTACGTATAGCTTCCTCCTACACTTTGGCGTTCTCCCTGAATATGCAACATTTCAAATGGTGCTCAATCATATCCTTGCGCACCATTATCATTGACAATACACCCTGTAAATAATAATATTTAGGAAATTACGGCATGCAATATATTAATAATTGCAAAGCGACCCGATCGAGATGGTTCTACGGTATAGAGGCTTACGTTGATTAAAATTTATTGTGTAAAGACCTCAATACTGGTAAGAAAGAGATAGTTTTTAGAAAATTTATTTTAAGGAGCGTTATTTATGCAAAACCCTAATTTCAGTTCCGGACCCTGCAGCAAGAGGCCATCGTGGAGTATCGATGCGCTGAAGAACACGCCGGTCGGCCGTTCTCACCGTTCCGCGTTGGGCAAAGAAAGAATCGTCAAAGCCATTAACGATACACGAAAAATCTTAAACATTCCGGCAGATTACCTTGTTGGCATTATGCCGGCTTCCGATACCGGTGCTTTTGAATGCGCCATGTGGTCACTTTTGGGTCCCAAACCGGTTACCGTGCTGGTCTGGGAGAGTTTTTCCGATGGTTGGGCAACAGATGTCGCCAAGCAGCTTAAACTCAACCCCAAAATCATCAAAGCCGATTACGGAAAACTGCCCGATTTAAAGTCTGTTGACTGGACAAATGACGTTGTGTTTGTGGCCAACGGAACAACCAGCGGTGTGAAAGTTCCCGACTATAATTGGATTCCGGCCAACCGCGAAGGCCTGTCTCTGTGTGATGCCACCAGCGCCGCATTCGCCATGGATATTGACTGGAGCAAGATTGATGTTTTAACATTCTCCTGGCAGAAATGCCTCGGTGGCGAAGCCGCGCACGGTATGATGATTTTAAGCCCCAGAGCGGTCGCGCGTCTGGAATCATACGATCCGCCTTGGCCAATGCCTAAGATTTTCCGTCTCAAAAAGAGCGGAAAAATTAACAAAGCGATCTTTGACGGCGACGTCATCAACACACCTTCGATGATCTGCGTGGAAGATTATCTGGACGCTCTGGATTGGGCAGGTAAGATCGGACTTTCTGGTCTGATTAAAAAAAGTGAGGCTAACCTGCAAGCAGTGGCTGACTGGGTCGGCAAAACCGACTGGATTGCATTTCTGGCCGATGATCCCAAAGTCCGCTCTAACACGTCCGTTTGCCTCTCGGTGATTCATCCCAAGATCAAGGCGATGGACGCCGATGCAAAAGGCAAGTTCCTGAAAAGCATCACTTCCGACCTGAGCAAGAAAAATATCGCACATGACATCAACTCTTACAAGGATGCGCCCGCCGGTTATCGTTTCTGGTGCGGTCCGACCATCGAGGAGGCTGATCTCAAGGTGGCACTTGCCGAATTGGAGAAAGTTTTCAATGAAAAGATCCAAGGTATATAATTTAGAATATTAAGGAGAATGCTATAAAATGCGCTACTAATGTATGGAAAATACATTAGTAGCGCATGGGACTTATTTCTTGATTAAATGATTTGAGATTGTTGCGGTTTATTCCGGCAAATTACTGGACAAAAAATACATAAAAAAGGGATTGCAGGGTTTTGAGTACCGGCAATCCCTTTTTTATCATTCTGGAGGCGGCATCCGGATTTGAACCGGAGAATAACGGTTTTGCAGACCGTTGCCTTACCACTTGGCGATGCCGCCGTTATATACTGTGTTATAGCGAATAGCTGTTAGTGAATAAGATAGGAGCCGATTCTTCTGACGGCTATTCACCATCGACTGATAACTGCCTTTTTCAGAGCGGGAATCGCTTCAACCCGCAATTATTCTTATACTGGAGCGGGCCATGCTTTAACCCGCGACTATTTTATTACTGGAGCGGGCTGTGCTTTAACCCGCGACCCCCACTTTATAATGAAGCAGATTATGCTTCAACCTGCAATTATTCTTATTACTGGAGCGGGCCATGTTTTAACCCGCGACTATTTTATTACTGGAGCGGGAAACGGGATTTGAACCCGCGACTTCAACCTTGGCAAGGTTGCACTCTACCGCTGAGTTATTCCCGCGCCGGATATTTTTATAATACAAATAGGCCCTGTCTGTCAATCCTTTCTTCTTGAACAAAGACCTCTTGCAATTAATAACGTATTTTGGGATAATGGAACCACACAAAATCAGAGTTACGGTGCTCCTATGAATATGCCGATAAAAGACCCCGAAAATTATATTCCAGGAAAATTATTATTTTGTTTGCCGGGAAACAAATATGAATGATCTTGAACAGTATTTCAATAATAACACTAAACGGTTGATCCATAAGTGGCAGCATTACTTTGAAATTTACGATCGACATTTTCATGCTTTCAGAAACAAAGAAATACATCTGCTTGAATTTGGAGTTTCCCATGGGGGTTCACTCCAGATGTGGAAACAGTATTTCGGCGAAAAAGCCAAAATCTACGGTGTTGACATTAATCCCGCATGCAAGGCCCTCGAAGAAGAAGGTATAGAAATATTCATCGGTTCACAGGAAGACAGAAATTTTCTACAGGAACTGAAAACAAAAATTCCACCCGTAGATATACTCATTGACGATGGTGGACATGCTATGAAGCAGCAGATATATACCTTCGAAGAGCTGTACGACCATGTCCGCCCAGATGGTATTTACCTCTGCGAAGACACCCACACCTCCTACTGGAAAGATTTTGGCGGCGGATACAAACGAAAAGGGACTTTCCTTGAATACAGCAAAAACCTCATCGATCAGCTATATGCGTGGCATTCCGAACAAAAAAACAAATTTAGCGTAACATCCTTTACCCAATCTGCATTTTCGCTCCATTTTTACAATGGCATTGTGGTTATTGAAAAACGGCCAATGACAGAGCCATTTGATGTGAAAACCGGCAATCCTGTTGTAGCGCGCTACCGGCCAAAGGTTCCAAAGATAATAAAAATTTCTTCAAAACTGTGGAAAAACCTGAAGGTATGATCCATATGGACAAGGTCTTAATAATCCCTGGCCTTTCTATACCCCTCTCATCACCCGTCCCGGATAGCCATACTGAATGTAAATTCAAAGACATTTCTGACAATAAAATAGATTTCATCTTGCTATCCTTTATAATTGCCTTTGTCTAAGGCTGTGTCGGAAGCATTAAGAGAAGGGAGAGTGTATGTCATCTAAGATTGATTTCCAAATCATCAAATCAGAGAGTGTATTCCTTGATCCAAGAAAAAGTTACGAACCAACAACGATGGAGTTTCAGGTCCGTGTAGACCCCCTCACGGGAAGAACAGGCCATTTTTCCCATTTCGGGGCTGTAAAACCGCAAAAACTTGATCTTGAATCGTACGATCAGACAGGAATAAAGGGGTTCTGCCCTTTCTGTCCGAAAAATAGGGAAAAGGCCACTCCAAAATTCACAAAAGATATTTTTACCGCAGGAAGGTCCTCCAGGGGTGAGGCAACAATCATCCCTAATCTTTTTCCTTATGATGTGCACAGTAGTGTCCTGATCATGACCGATGAGCATGTGGTACCCATAAGGAATTTCAGTAAACAAAGGCTCCTCGATGCTTTTTCCCTTGGCATTGAATTCCTTAAAAAAATTCATACAATTGATTCGTCTCTTCCTTATCACCTCATGACCTGGAATTATATGCCGCCCTCAGGAGGAGGGATCGTCCATCCCCATCAGCAATATTTCGCTACTGCTTATCCGGGAAATCAATTCATGGATGAATTAAGGGCATCGGAAAAATTTCATCAACAGCACGATAAAATGTTCTGGTTGGAGTGCATAGGAGAAGAGCAGAAAAGGGAGGAGCGTTATATCGGGCAAATAGGAAATTCCCACTGGCTGTCTTCCTTTGTATGCTTCGGCTTCCTCGGCGATCTCCTCTGTGTTTTCCCGGATGCCTTTTCCATAGATGATTTTACAGACACTCATATCGATAATCTCGTTTCAGGCATGCTCAATATTTTCAGGTATTATGAATCAGCCGGCGTTTACAGCTTCAATGTATCTCTCTTTTTCGGACCCGTGGAACAGAATTTCTTTCCCTGCCATTTCAGAATTACACCGAGAACGTTCCTCAATATAAGGGACTTTGCCCCTGACATGAATTTCTTCCAGACAGTCCTTGCGGAACCAATCTGTCTTGTACTGCCGGAAGAACTGTGCCGGGAAGTAAAACCTTTCTTTGCATGACAAAGAAGAGAACGCCTGGTGATTTGACATCTTTCAAAACTATGTTATATTTCTGTTATCATGCTCTATGATCTCATTAAGAGAAACAGAAGCTATAGGCGTTTTTATCAGGATAAAACAATTACAAAAAAGCAGCTTGAAGATCTTGTTGAGCTTGCACGTCTTTCCCCCTCCACGGCAAATTTACAGCCACTAAAGTTCATCCTGTCCTGGAAACCGGACAAGAATGCCTTGATATTTTCCTGTCTCGCATGGGCCGGATATCTGAAAGATTGGCACGGTCCTGAAGATGGTGAACAGCCCACAGGCTACATCATTATAGTCGGCGATACAGAGGTCATGAAAGACTTTAGCTGTAACCACGGTATCGCATCACAGAGCATTCTGCTTGGGGCAACAGAAATGGGCTTTGGCGGCTGCATGATTGCATCGATCCAACGGGAAAAGCTGAGAGAACTCCTCAATATACCGGCACGCTACGATATTCTTCTCGTCCTCGCCATCGGCGAGCCCAAAGAACGCGTCGTCATCGTTGAAGCAAAAGATGGCGACATCAAATACTGGCGGGACGCCAATAAAACCCACCATGTGCCGAAACGTCTTTTGAGCGAAATCATCCTCGATTTATAGTCTCCATATCCATATCTATTTATCTAAAATTCCTCCTATGAAAATCCAACAGAAGAGTTTAATATAATGGTTCTTTCTTAAACTGAGTTGCTTTGAGGGGAGAGGGTGATTCAATCAATGGTAAAAGGCGCATCCGCAATAAGATTTGAGAAGGTTTTGTGAAGAAACAACCCCTCATTGTGACCGCCCCGGTTGCAAACCTCCGGAAAGAGCCCATTGAGCCATCTTTTGGATACATCAATGATGATCTACAAAAGACACAGCTTCTCTACAACGAAATCCTTCTCTGCAACGAGGAGCGTGGTGATTGGTATAATGTCGAAGCAACAGAACAGAAAAAAGCAGCGCCCCGGGGTAATTGGTGTGGTTACCCTGGCTGGGTTAAAAAAGAATCCGCCATGTTTCTTGACACATTGCCGACATTTAATGCCGTTGTCAGGAAACACCGGGCGGCAATCACGGCAGGTCCTGACGATAAGACAGTATGTGTGCTTCGTGCACCAATCGGGGCCAGGCTTACAATAGAAGATGCAGGAAATAATGATTATTACAAAACAATTTTCAGTGATGGGGGTGAAGGCTGGGTCAGCAAGAAAGAGGTCAATACAACAGGCACGACAACAGACGTGCAGCGATTGAGACAAAATATCGTTGAAACAGCAAAGCTTTTTCTCAATATGCCCTATCTCTGGGGCGGAAGAAGCGCATATATACCCATCATTAATCAACCTCGAACCTTGAATTTCGAACCTGGAACTGATCTTCATATTGTCACCGGTGTTGATTGCTCAGGTCTTACCAACCTTGTGTACCGGGTGCACAACCTCGATATACCGAGGGATGCCTGCGATCAATGGAGCGCGTCAATACATATTGCTTACGATACCCTTGAGGCTGCCGACCTGATCTTTGTATCAGCAGAAGGGACCCATGACAAAATTATCCACGTCATGCTTTATATAGGCGGCGAAGAGTTCATCGAAGCATCGGAGACGGGGAGTGTCATTGCCATCAATTCATTTGAGAAAAAGTTCGGAGTAAGGCTTCATGACATTGCGGCAAAGAGTTGTATCGTCGATAAGAAAAAAATAGTTTTTGCCTCCATTTTGAAGACCGGGGACAAAAAATGAGTACCATAGAAAAGATACATTTCAGAGGAGTCATGAGGCCGCTCAGGACAACCTTTTCCACTTCACTTGGTCAAAAACACCTTATGAAAAGTGTCATCGTAAGGGTAGCCCTCAAAGACAGTTCATCGGGCCTTGGCGAGTGCCCCACGAGCTTTGTCCTCAAGGAAGAAACAATACCGGCCATTAAGGGCATTATTCGCGAAGTCATCCCAATCTTGAAATCTTCCCCTATCGATTGTTATGGTGATAAAATTGAGCAGTTCCGTAAAACCTATCCCCGAAACCCCATGACCATATCGGGCCTTGAGGTGGCCCTTTTCCGGGCGGCCTTGCAGCACAAAGGCATTTCAGAGCATGGCTGCTTCGGCGGAAGATTAAAAACACTGGAGACAGATATTACTATCCCTTACATAACCGACCTCGGAGCCATCAAGGAATGGATAAACTATGCACTGAACAAAAAATTCACCATATACAAACTCAAGGTAAGCGGAAGTGTTGATGAGGACAAACGTTTTTTCTCCGGAGTTTATCGACTACTGAGAGAACGCATCGATACATTCACCATTCGTCTTGACGGCAATCAGGGTTTCACGGAAAAAACCTATTTTCATTTTGTCGATTTTCTCATGAAAAATAACTACCCCATAGAGCTTTTTGAGCAACCCCTACCCAAAAACGATTACCGTGGTTTGGAGGAGATCAAAAGGCATACCCCTGTTCCTGTCATCCTTGACGAGACAGTCTTTAACACTGCCGATTTAGAACGTGCTGTCCAGGATTGCCTCTGCCACGGGATCAACATTAAAGTGGCAAAGAGCGGTATTGTTGAATCGCTCAAGCTCTACAATGGGGCTAAAAAATACGGTCTCACACTGATGATGGGCTGCATGACAGAAACAATGGTTGGTCTCTCAGCGGGCATCAACTTCGCCGCAGGCACCGGCGGTTTCGACTACATGGATCTCGATGCCATCCATTTCCTTCATCACAGAAACTCATACGAAGGAATAACAATATCCGGGCCGCAATATTTCCTTTAATCATTTCACATGGAGTTTCATTCCAATCTGCAGTTAAAAATATAGAGCAAGGCAGCGAGGATACCCACAAGAGGCGCAGGTGCAACAAAGTCATGTGAACGGAGGCGACTTGATGTGAATCTTTTTAGGGTATCTTTTGAAAGCGTACGGATATTACCATTTCACCTGCACCTGCCCGCCATATCGTAATAGGGACTATTCTGGGTGGCGCTGTCTGCTCGAGAGCGGCATCTAAATCCTGGGCATCATCTATTGTTTTCTCAGCAAACTTGAGAATAACGTCCTCCAGGTGCAGTCCGGCATCAAAGGCTACGCTATCCGATCCAATGTAAATGATGCGGGCCCCTTTAGGTTCCTTCATGCCCAGTTTGCCTGCTGCTGTCTGGCTTGTCTTAACCGTGACAATACCAAGATCTGCTTTCGGTCTAACAACATCTTTGTCCTTCTGCTCTTTTGGTGTTGACAGCTTATCTGTGGGCGAAGTATCAATCGATTTCATAACATAGTTGGCAAAACTTGCTTTAAGCTCCAATACGGTCGGCGTACAACCAAATATGGCCGAACAGCCGCCACGAAAGTTAATTGCATATGTTCCGGTATCGATTTCAGTTTTAGTAATTGAAAGAAATGCATAGCTGGAATCGTTTGGAAAATCTGTGGTTATGATTGTCTCATTGGCGATCTTTATCTTGGACTTGGAGTTATTCTGCACCCATATCAGGGCGCGGTCCCATTTTGCCTCACAATCGGGACCCCTGGAACAGGTGAGAGGTTGTGCGGCGTCACGCTTCCATTGTCCCTGGTGCGGCGAGGTGGCGCATGCTGAAAGAAGAAAGATCAGACACATGACTATTGTGAGATACCTTACCATTCCATACACGCTCAAACGTCCACAACGAATATCCTGTGTCTTCATTATTTTTTCCTTTCAAAAATATAAAATATTATAGATATAGATAATGATTACCATTCATACATATTTTCTTCAAGCAAATTGTGAACAGAGCTCTTTTCTTCCCGGTTTATTGAAGACAACCTGTCTATTCCTCAGGCAACTGCTATCCTATATCGGGGCATGGCTTTGTCCCGTTAGCCGTTCATAGCCCCTCACTCCAACTCAATCTCTTTTTGATTGAACTACTCGCTTTCAAGTGGTAATAGATAGAGACATACTTCGTGAGGCATCGAAGGGAGATAAGCATGTACGAACAAAAACATCAAAAAATAGCACCGCCAGCCGTTTTCATGAGAAGGATGGTCGCACATATTGTAATGGCAGGCCTTCTATCCGCAGTTGTATTGTTCGTGGGTATCGCGGGATACCACTGGATCGGCGGATTAGGCTGGGTTGACTCTCTCCTGGAAGCATCAATGATTCTTGGTGGAATGGGTCCCGTCAACCCGGTTACGACAACAGGAGGTAAGATTTTTGCTTCGGGATATGCTCTTTTCAGCGGCCTTGCATTCATTGCGCTGATAGGAATCGTCCTCGCACCGGCTGTTCATCGAATGCTGCACATGTTTCATGCTGACTGAGCGGGACGTATGAACCTGTGCCTATTACCTGAACCTGGTAGCCGGTTATTACTGTCTGATCGGTTGAAATGTTAAACACCAACTCACATAAAAGGAGAAAATATCAGTGAACATATCAGACTGGCTGGATAAAAAGGAAGCAGAAGGTCTTGACGTATCTCAAATCATATTGCCTGATGACCTGGCTTATGATGAAGCCCCCGAGGAAACAGTTTTTTTCGAGGAGATTAAACCCTGCGGTATCTTCTGTACAGGCAATCATCCCTTTTCCACTGTCAAGCGTTTTGGACACTGGTATTATGGCAGAGGCCAGGACAAGGCAGCCGGTATTCACTCGTCAGAAATGGAGTGGAGGTTGTTTACAAAAGATAGAGAACTCGTTGTCAAAACAGCTAAGTCGCACATAGGATAAGTCATTGAGCGTAGCTCACTGAAAATGCAACAGCACTTCCTGAAATGGAGTTTTTTAGATTTTGTTTACCCCTCCCGCTATCTGTAATAGCCGGGTATCCAAACGGGTCTGCAGCCCATAGGATCACAGGCCTGTGACCAATAGCCGGAAATCCAAACGGGGCCATATTCGTAAGCGTAGTATCCCCTGCCGTAATATGGATCGTAATAGGGCCTTCCTCCGTAATACCCTCCAAAGTGACCTCCGTGTCCTCCACGGAAACCACCTCCGTGTCCGCCTCCATGCCCTCCTCTGGCGTACAACAGTGAGGTTGAAAGAACCATGGACAGAATCATGATAATCAAAACCATCATCAACCGTTTCACGCTGCCTCCTTGACGCATCTCATATGCATCTTCAATACATTGCTGATTACTACCGGGCCGGATGGCTTGCGAAAAAGATAGGAATGTGGTGTGCATAGGACGGTCAATGCGGGATCACCTGTGCTGATTGAGATAAAGTCTTCCGAATAATTTATCGAACCGCCAGTCATGGCCTGAACCATGGACAAATTATATCACAAAAGTTTCACCATTACTTATAAATATGCGAGACGGTAACCTACGATTTCAAAGAGCCAACAAAACCTGCCGTTTCAACCTTGAATTCCCTGTCGAACTTCCTTCTTCCCTCTGAACCCATACACACCTCCTAGTTTTGTATTATAATACCCAAGCCTTTCGTTGTGTCCAGTATTTTGGGAAAAGATCAGTGCAGTTATTACTGATATTATATAACAATAACCACCTTCATAAAAATCTGTGCTTTAAATATACTGTAAATTCCGTAGCTTTCTATATTGCTTTTTCAATCTACCGGGAATATGCTATTAAAAAATAAGAAATTACCAAGTTGGTATATTAATTGTTAACCAGCAGATAAAACCATATGGATAAATGGCAAGTCTATACTCAGGAAGCCCAAACCCAGATCGAGTTTGCTAAGTCCTCTTGGGCTGCATTCTTGGAAGCGGAAAGACAAAGGAATTTGTTTTTCGATATCTTTCTTCATTTGCAGCATTTTCTGTCTCATGCGGCGATTGTAGATAAGATACTTGATCCCATAAAAAGCAGTGAGCGCTACCGACTGTTGGAGGGACATATTGATCTCTCAGGAGTAGACTTGAAACCTTTCCGGAGACTCCGAAATAATTTGGAGCATTTTGACGAAAGGCTTGATAGGTGGGTCTCGGAATACGACGGGTACCCTTTCTTTGACATGAACCTGGTGACTGGCACAAAGGGTTTTCCAAAAAAAGCTTACCTTCGGGCTCTTGACGGACATATCTACAAATTTCACGGTGAAGATTACGATCTTGACCAATTATATGCGACCATAGTCGCGATCGGTGAAAGACTTGAAAACGGCAAATACAATGGTTAACCATCGGCTGTAGTGGATCGCCCAAAAAGTGGGCTCTGGGTGACCCGTGTGTTGTAACCAAAATGATCGGGAGAAGAAAAATGACAAAAAAATGGGGTGTCATCGTTATCGATAT
>PNOF01000072.1 GCA_013824645.1 Syntrophus sp. (in: bacteria)
AACCTTCTCCGTGAAATATCAATCCGTGTCAATGAAGGCGGAAACCCATTCATTGACTCAGAGTGCATCGTCGAGTGTATCTTCGATGTTCCCTCGCAGGAACATGCCTATCTCGAAACCGAAGCAGGTTACGCCTGGCTCGATGAGAATGGCAAGCTCGTCATCATTGCCTCAACGCAGACACCATTTCGTGACAGGGCAGAGATCGGCTACGCCCTTGGGTTGAAGCCCGAGGATATCCACGTCATTGCCCCCTATCTCGGCGGCGCCTTTGGCGGCAAAGACGGCGTTACTGTTCAGTGTCTCCTCGGCCTCGCCGCGCTCTTCACCAAAGGCCGACCGGTCAAGATGTGGTGGGACCGTGAAGAAAGCTTTCTGGCAGGGGTTAAGCGACTCCCTGCACGTATGTACTATAAAGTAGGGGCAAAGCATGATGGCACATTAAGCGGCCTTCAATGCAGGCTCTATTTCAATGCCGGCGCTTACGCCTCGCTCTGTGGTGAGGTCATGACCCTTGCCGTGGAACACGCGGGCGGGGCGTACCGGATACCGAATGTCGCTATCGATGCCTTCTGTGTCTATACCAATAATCCTGTCGGCGGACCCTTCCGTGGTTTTGGCGTACCCCAGGTAACGGCTGCTATAGAACAGATGATGGATATGCTTGCTGAAAAGCTCTCCATGGACCCTCTGGAGATACGTTTGCGCAATGCTGTAAAAAGGGGTGATAAACATTGTCTTGGCATAACCCTTGAATATTCAACAGGGGCCCACGAATGTCTTCAGACAATTGCGTCCCACCCGCTCTGGAATGACAGACAGTCCTGGAAAAAGGAGGCGCCGCCTTTCAAACTCAGGGGTGTGGGACTATCCCTTCTCTCTCATGCAATGGGTTATCCCGCGGAAGTGCCTGATTTCGCCAATGCCAGAATAGAACTTACCGATGAAGGCGCTATCCGTGTCTATGCCGGTGTTGTCGATATGGGGCAGGGCAATGCCTCAACGAACCTCCAGATCGCAGGCGAGATACTTGCACAGGACCCGGCAACAATAGAGCTTGTACTGCCTGATACGGAAAAAACCATGCCTTCGGGGTCGGCTGCCGCAAGCCGTTGCACCTACGTTTTCGGCAACGCCCTCATAATAGCTGCCAATGAGCTGAAAAGGCGAATGCTCGATATTGCCTCATCCTTTTTCGCAGAAAAAGATACGGCAATGCTTGAGCTACTTCAGGGTAAAATCATACATCGTGAAACACAAAAAACCATTACCTTCGGAGAGCTTGCACAACAAATGGACCCTGC
Source organism: Syntrophus sp. (in: bacteria) (assembly GCA_013824645.1). GTDB lineage: Bacteria > Desulfobacterota > Syntrophorhabdia > Syntrophorhabdales > Syntrophorhabdaceae > PNOF01. Next base: position 1,305 of record PNOF01000072.1, read on the forward strand.
TGGAAGGGTTGCTGAAGGCTATTTCAAAATACCCGTCACTGAGGAAGGGAAGGGGGTTATATACATGGGCCCCCACTGCATCTACTCGTACGGCGCACATCTTGTCTACATCGAGATCGATGAACTGACAGGCAAAGTGGAAGTGAAAAAGTATCTTGCCGCATCAGATGCCGGAAAAATGATAAATCCTCAGGTCTATGAACAGCAGATACAGGGCGGTATCGCGCAGGGTATAGGATATGCCCTGATGGAAGATTTTATCGTCGAGAAGGGTCATATCAAAACCCCTGATCTTGCGACCTATATTATCCCCACATTCCTTGATGTGCCGGAGATGCTCTCTATCCCCGTTGAACTTGGGGAGGCAACAGGGCCCTTCGGGATAAAAGGGATCGGCGAAATAAGTGTCAACGGGCCCCTGCCGGCCATCGCAAACGCTATAGCCGATGCCTGCGGTCTTCGCATCCAAAGGGCGCCCTTTACGGCAGAACGTGTTTTGGGGGAACTGGTGAACAAAAAGTGAGAATATCCTTTGTGCTGAACGGAAAAGAGATTGTCATAAACGCCGAGCCTGACCAAAGGGTCATCGATCTGCTACGGGAAGACCTGGGATTGACGGGCGCAAAAGAGGGCTGCGGCGCCGGTGAATGCGGCGCCTGTACGATACTCGTTGATAATGAAAGCAGGCTTTCCTGTCTCATGCTTGCGGCACAGCTTGAGGGGAAAACCATCACCACCATCGAGGGCATCGCAAAAGAAGGTGAATTCCATCCGCTCCAGGAGGCATTCATCGAATATGGCGCTGTCCAGTGCGGGTTCTGTACGCCCGGCATGATACTTTCAGCCGTCGATCTTCTTGCGAAAAATCCTGGTCCGACCCGGGAGGAGATCAAGGAAGGTATGAGCGGAAACCTCTGCCGGTGTACCGGCTATCAAAAGATTGTTGATTCTGTTGAAATGGCTGTTTCAAAGATGGGAAAAAAGGGAAGACAATGAGCGACGTCCTTTTGCCGAAAAACCTCCATGAAGTCTGGAAGATCTTCGACAAATCCTCCGAAACGCTCGTCTATGCAGGAGGCACGGACCTCCTTGTCAAGCTTGCGTCGTCGCGGGTCCCTCATTCAACACCCAATGTGCTTGTCTGCCTCGAAAACATTGAAGAGCTGCGAAATATCCGTGAAACAGATGGAAGGGTCCGTATCGGTGCATGTGTCACACACAGCCGGTTACTTTCCCATCCCCTGATCCGCGACAATTTTCCTGTCCTCCCTAAAGCCCTTCGTCTCCTTGGTTCGCCTCCTGTCCGCAATATGGGAACCTTAGGCGGGAATATCTGCACCGCCTCGCCTGCAGGTGATGCTCTGCCCGCGCTGTATCTCCTCGATGCCGAACTGGAAATCTCCTCTCAAAAAGGATCTCGCTTTATTCCTATTGGCCAATTCATAAAAGGACCCGGATATGCAGAACTTCAGTCCGGGGAAATCCTTATTGCTATTTGGCTGGACAAAAATAATGACTATACTATCCACCATTTTGAAAAGGTTGGACAGCGCAACGCTCTTGCCATCTCCATCGCCAGTATGGCGGCCCTTATTAAACTTTCATCAGAGGGGATTGTCGAAAAGATACGGCTCGCCTGGGGAAGCGTTGCCCCGACAATTGCGCTCTCTTCTGAAGTAGAAACTGTGCTTATTGGAAAACCATTGTCGCAGGTGGTCCTCAACGAAGCAAGGCCGCTCCTCAACCAGGCCATCTCCCCCATCGACGACATACGGGCAAAAGCTGAATATCGCCGGACTGTTGCGGCAAACCTCCTTATACGTCTCTCCCGGTATAACGGTCATGACAAAGTCTGAAAAGCTCCTTTCCAGGGAATTTATCATTCTCGGTGGTCTCTTCTTTATTACCTCTGCCGTTATGGCCATCTTTTTTCAGCTCCACCAGTATCTTGCCTCCCTTGGCATCGACCCGGGCTGGTTCGGGTTTATCATCGGGGCGGACTCGCTGGCTGCCCTTTTCTTGCAGCCCCTCTTAAGTCCCTTCCTCCACAGCGGTAATGCCCGGAAATGGATGCTTATCGGTCTCATCGGAATGATCGCGGCGCTGCTTCTCTACCGGCCCGCCGTTACCATAGTGACGCTCGTGGCAGTACGGATGCTCACCGGCGCCGGTTTTATCTGTTTTGTTTCTGCAATGACGGCCATGATCGTTGATTACATACCTGCTCAAAATAGCGGGCAGGCCTTCGGGTATCTCTCCCTCACGCGACTCATGCCTTACGCGTTGATTCCGCCTTTCGTCGGTTCCCTGAGCGTTATATCGGGCGGTTTTACCACCATGCTTATGTACAGCGCATGCTTTGTTGCACTCTCCCTTTCCATGCTGTTCCTCGTGAAATCTCCGGCAGTGACCGTCGACGAAACAAATACGAAAAGGCAGGGATTTACAGGCCGGGAAGTGCTGGAGGATATAAAAGACAGGAATGTCATTATGCTGCTTGTGGTCAACCTGCTTCTTTATAGCGGATACACAGCGGTCTTTTTTTTCCTGAAGGACTACGGTATCAAAATTGGTATCGCAAACCCCGGTATTTTCTTCACCATTGCCACTGTGGCGATGATTGGCATCAGATTACTGAGCGGAACGTTTTTTGATAAATTGAACAAGGTGTCCCTGACGGTCTGGTCTCTGACTGGCCTCACTGTCTGTTATGTGGCCCTTGCCCACACGGGCAGCCGGGGTCTCTTTTATGCGCTCGCCCTATTGTTCGGTATCGGCTGGGGGATCGTCATGCCGCTTCTTAATGCACTCATGTTTGATCTATCGCAACCCCGCTTTCGAGGACTTAACCTGAACCTCTCCCTCGTTTTCATGCAGGGAAGTTTCTTTATCGGGCCATTTATAGGCGGCTTTGTAATGACAACGTCCGGGTACAGGGGACTCTTTTATTTCTGCGGGATCTTAAGCATCATAACGGCCGGTCTGACAAGGCTTATTTCATACAAAATAACGAATAATACCGGAGGTAATCATGGCTCATGATACATATAAAATAGACATTTTCCACCCATCCGATGCAACAGGCGTGGCAGAACTTTTCAGGACCGTTTACGGTGATGGTTATCCCGTAAAACTTGTTTATAACCCTGTGGAACTTATTACAGCCTTCAACGCGAAAGAGAATATTCCCGTTGTAGCCCGGACAGCTGCAGGAAAGATTATAGGTTATTGCGGCATATACCGTTCCGCGCCAAATCAGAATATCTACGAAGCGGGACAGGGCCTCGTAAATCCCGAACACCGGGGAAGCGGAGTCAACTCAGAGATACTTACCTACATCAACGAAAAGTTTGCAGTGGAGCTCGGTATCGATGCGCTCTTCGGCGAAGCGGTCTGTAATCACATTTATATGCAGAAAGTCTGCTGCAATGTAGGAAATATTGAAACGGGCCTCGAGGTAGATCTTATGCCTGCCGAGGCATACGCAAAGGAAAAAAGCGCCTCAGGCAGGGTAGCCGTATTGCCCGTATTTCGTATATACAAACCAAAAGAACAAACCGTTTATATACCTGCCGTGTATAAGGATTATTTGCACTATTTATATGAAGGGCTTCATATTCCCAGGGTTTTTGCCGTTTCTGATGAAAACACAAAACCCGAAGGAAAAACAGAGCAGAATACTCAGATATTTGATTTTGCTAAAGTTGCACGGGTCGCTTTTTCCCATGCCGGCGCTGATTTTGAAGGTCTTCTCAATGAGTTAGAGAAGGACCTCCTTGGTCGCGCCATGGCCGTTATACAGCTCTGGGTCAAGCTCGATACCCCATGGATAGACAATGTTGTCGGATCTCTTCGAAAAAGCGGCTATTTTTTCGGTGGGCTATTGCCGGGTTGGTTAGGAGAAGATGCCATTCTCATGCAGAAGATTGTTGAGAAGCCGAATTGGGAAGGGGTTACGCTCTATTCCGACCGGGCGAAAAAGATACTTGAAATGGTGCATGAGGACTGGGAAAAAGTAATAAAGAAATGATTTTAGGAACAAGAGGGCTGGTTATTGGGCCATGGTTTTTTTCAATGCGGTCACAAAAGCTTCCATAGCCTCCATATGGGATACGGTGATGCGGATATGATTGGGAAAGCGAAAACCTGTCATGGAACGGATCATGATCCCTTCCCGCATAAGCTTGCGGTATGCAAGGGTATCGCTTCCGGGGAGCTTGATGATGAGAAAATTTCCCTCCCCGTTGATTACGGGGAGCTTCATCTTTGCAAGCTCTGCAGTAAGAAAGGCTTTTACCTCCCGCACAAGAGCGCGGGTACGTCCAACGTGGCCCGTATTATCCTGAAGCGCTGCAACGGCAGCCTCCTGGGCCACAGTATTCACGGAATAAACAACACAGGTGCGACGTATAGTATCAACCACCTGGCGGTCTCCTGCGAGATAACCGATCCTAAGCCCCGCAATACCGTACATCTTTGAAAAAGTCCTGAAGACGACAAGATTTGGATAATCCTTGATAAGCGCAATACCATTCGGGAAGTCGTCCTGTTCGACGAATTCAAAATAGGCCTCATCAACAACGACGATCTGTCTGCCGTCTACGGCATCAAGAAAGGCCCTCAACCTCTCTGTGCTCCAGTATGTGCCGGTAGGATTATTGGGATTGCATACAAAGAGGATCTTTGTATGTTCATCGATGGCCTGGAGCATTCCTTGATCGTCAAAACCGTAGTCACGAAGGGGTATCAGTTTTGCTCCTACTCCGGAAAATGTTGCTACCCACTCATAGACGGCGAAGGTCTTATCTGCCGTGATGATATTATCACCCTCCTGGCAGAAGGCCTTGATAACAAAAGTAATCACTTCATTAGCGCCATTACCGACAAGGATTTGGTCAGGGTCGAGTGCGTGAAACGCTGCCACAACATGGCGGAGGTAATAGGAATCTCCACTGGGATAGACGGCTGCCTGCGGTGGCGGAAACTTCCTGATGATTTCCTGGGCAGCCGGCGGCGGTCCAAAAGGGTTTTCGTTATTATTGAGTCTGAAGAGTTTTGAGCAGCCATAGAGCTTCATGAGCTCCGGGTCAGGCTTACTGGGAATATAGGGTTCAAATTCCCTTACGTATGAGGGAACAAGGAGGTCAAGATCGGGGCGCATGGTACCTGAAGATGATAAGATCGGACTCACCGGCGAAGGGTATGATCATTGATGGGGTAAACCCGTTCCCGACTAATGCAGGTATAAGCTCCGCGTGCCAGGGTATTCCTGAATCGATTTCGAAAAAGATGTTTGAGATATTTTCCTCAAGCAGGGTTTGAATATGTCTGTGAACATTTTTTTCGGCATCTCTGCCGGGCCAGAGAGGCCGGAGCATTGCCTGTGCGTAATCTTTCAGAAATTCCGTTGAAAAAATAGAAGCATCACCGTGATGTTCGCCCAGATTAGCAACAATCCTTATGTCCCGTGCAAGAAAAAGCCGGTCATATTCCTTTCTTAAATAATCAAGGAGACTTTCGTCTGTCCAGACAACGCCACCGGGATCTTCATGCAAAAGCCGGTAGAACACAGGCATTTTCATTGATGCTATTGTTTCATCGGAATATTCGAAGTATCCGAGGTCCTCGGAATCCTTTTGGAGCCACTCGGGGAGGCCATAAATACTCACAACGCCAATCGTTTTTGTCCGTGCCAGCGAGTTCAGGCAAGCTTCCCACAACGCCACGCCTATCTCTTGGCCCCCCTCTTCGGTAAACACGAATGGTCCGTATGATTCGATAATCTTTTCATTACGATGGTGGAAGAGAATACCCCCGCAGATTTCCCGTCGCTGGTTCATTGCTGTCAGCGCCTGATAGTCACCACTAAAAACCATGTCAGCAACCTTTCCGGGGTATTTGAAAAAAGCCGGTAGCAGCGAATCGCCGGAATAGGTATCGATCATCATTGCAAAGAGCTTTACTGTTTCTCCATCAGGTCTTTCGATAATAAAACTTTCTGCAGCGAAGGGTCTTTTTACCGTAGCTGCTATACCTGGCGGATAAGCCTTTTCCTTGATAATTGTCAGTTCCACTTCGTTATGTTTCTTTTTCGTTATAGCAAGTTTGTCGACAAAGCGGGCGGCAATGACAAGGCCCATCTCGTCGAGGTTAGATTCGTTTTCAGGAGAAACTGTTGATGTAATGTTGAGGCCGCCGAGATGAAAAGCAGCAACAGGGAACTGAAAGCTGACCTTTGTAAAATAAATTCCATTGAAGCACTGAATGGAGACAACAGAGCCGGGGCACACAGAGCGCGCCAGATAAGAGAAGATCTCTTCTGCGGCGAGAGTAAGCTGCAAGTATTCGTTCTTCGCGAGCCCCAGTATTTCCGCTGTTTTTTCAACGAAGGAGATAACAACCGGAAGAAACTCAACACCAGCTGTGAGCTTCAGGGAAAGGGTTTTTTCGTCAGTCTGTTCCATACCTTTTATTTACCATTCCTCCCCATTCAATGCAAAACAAATATCGGATAGCCGGCTAAATTGACCGTTTCCTTAGTTCAACTTGATTATTCCCTACAGCTTGTTGCAGGGTAAAGCTAATCTTTTGTAACAGGGTTGTTTCCTCTGATACCCTGTAGCAAGCTACAGGGAGGTTCATTAATGATTTGTTTAAGGCGTACTTCAAGAAACGAAAGCAAGACGGACTGCCTTATAAGAAAGTAGTCCTGGCCACAGCTCATAAGCTTATACGTATCATTTTTGTCATGCTGAGTCGTAAAACATGTTTTGTGGAGGGAGGAATTAAATATAGTTGACTGTTAACGTCAGTTTCTCTCTTCTCCTCTCAATACTCCATTGCAACCCGTAATGCACAACAACACGTGCAATCACCGCATATAACATAGACATCTTCAGACATAAAAGTTGGCACTCCTTACATTGCTGTTGGCAGTTATCTTTATCCATAGAACGACAATATCCTTGCAAATCCCCTAAAATACATCATATCTTTTTATAGTGCGGGTATTGCTAAAAATAATAATAAAGTTCGTAAAAGAATAAAGATAATGGAAAGGAGGAAGGATAGATGAAAACCAAAAAAGCGCCCTTGATCATATCAGTTTTGGGGTTGATAGCGCTCTGCCTGATCACGGTTTCTCCTGCTCATGCCTATTCGATACTTGTGTATGGAAAGAAGGGTTGCGGCTACACGCAGACCATGAGGCAAAAACTGGATAACAATAAATATCGTTATACTTACTATGATGTGGACAAGAATAAAGCGAAATCATCTGAGATGTGGGGTAAAATACATCGCGGTTGTCCGTCATGCTCAAGCACCAAGCTGCCGGTAATGGATCTTAACGGAAAGATACTCGTGAGACCATCTTTTGAAGAGGTGAAGCGGAAGATCGGCCATCCGTAGATTCTGAATAAATGTGTTGGACACAAGGATTTATTATCATGCCATACCATATATTATAGTATACAAAATAAAAATATTAGTCATAATTGTACCCTTACAATTTTGAGGTATAATCATTGCCTGTCACTCACCCTGGGTCCCAAACTGACATATATATGACTATGGAATGTTATATGATATTTACGGTACTCGCCTGACGTGTGATTTATCCTCGTTGCCACCCCGAAGGTCCTGAGTATACGACGCTGGGGCAAGCATGGCATGCGCCCCCCGGATATCTACTCTTTTGGTTGACTCAATGTTTTTTCAAATCCCGGAATGATTGATTTGATGAATGCATTCCGGAGAAGGTTGATGAAGATTTCCCAGGTACTCGTGCCGGGGCTTTCGAGAGTTCCGGAGACAGTGGCTTTGGTCGCCACCTCATTATGGGCTCTGTTTTCGAGAAGCTTTGATATGCCTCTCACCGTCCACACATAGAGCGTATGGGAGAGGCTCTTCTCCTGTTTCGAACGACGGTCATAAACCTTCATATCTTTAAAGATGGGTTTTATGTAACCATTCACTTTATTGTCTTTGATCGATAACTCCGAATAGAAGGAGAAGAGACCCGATTTGATATCGAAATTTCCATAGGCTCGGAAAAGATCGCTCATGGCCGGCATCTGAGTATTCTCAATAGTCACATTGACATTGAAATCAGGATTCTTCGTTTCTGGCCGGAAGGTGCCGGTCACCTTAGTATTGCCCGTTCCCATGAACTTGCCCTTCAATTCAAACGTTGCCGGACCCTCAGTGATCTGATTGGTGAAGTTTTTCAGGCTTGCTTCCATTTGATTAATGGAAAGGCGGTAATTGGGCTGGGTCGTCCTGTTTACATACCCGAAATTGCTTGCTTTGATCCTGAGCACATCTATCCTGATCTTTGAGGCGGGCTCGTTACTCAGTTCTTTTGCAGTGCGAATAACCTGCCGGACCCTTTTCTTTTCTGCAGTCACAGTTTGCGGAAGGTGGAGATAATCAACGTCAGCCCCGTTAATGTCAAGATTCTTCAGGTTGACTACAGCGATACTGGGGTTATATTCCAGGATTCCCTTTGTTGACAGAGCCCCCCTTTGGATAGAAACATTGTAGCGGGTCACAATTGGGTTGAAATAGCTCAAATCCATATCACTCAGATCGATGTCCGCCTTAGCCCAGGGGTGAGGCTTCCCAAGAAAATTGGCATATCCGTCAACATCAAGCCTGCCTTTCTCGAAAACCCTCCCCTCCAGGTGGACAGGGGAAGGGTAGACATTGTCAGGATAATGGATATTCCGGATGTTGGAGGCACGAAAATTTATTTTGTCAATATGGAGTGGTTTATAAGGTCCTTTATCCACATAGGTAACCTCCCCGTCATGGATTGTGAGTTTGTTTATCTTGAGCGGATAGATGGACTCGATGGCTTCTTGCCACCCCTTCTGTTTGAGGGGTATCTTGCTCTCTTTCTCTTTGCGAACATGGGTTAAGTTGATGTAGAACTTCGGTCGGTTGAATGATAAATCGCCCACCAGATGGCCGGAGAGCACTTCCCTCCACTGAACGCTTGCATGAAGCCGGTTAATGTTCGCGATAGGCGGATTTGGATTGGCATCCTGCACCAGAATCAGATTGTCAAGATCCACAGAGAAGGTTAGGGGATGGAAATATGCCTTCCCGATATGGACC
>PNOF01000073.1 GCA_013824645.1 Syntrophus sp. (in: bacteria)
TATTAAACGCCTGACATATATACTCGGCAATCCTTTTCGTTGCGCCCATAATACTTGTCGGCCTCACTGCTTTATCCGTTGATATCATAATAAACCGCTCCACATGATAATCGCGGGAAACTCTTGCGAGCGTATACGTTCCAAAGATATTTACTTTTACCGCTTCCTTAGGGTTGTATTCCATCATCGGTACATGTTTAAAAGCTGCGGCATGAAAAACAATTTGCGGCTTCAATTCCTGGAAGACCTCCGAGACCCTTTGCTCATCTTTCACATCACCGATGATAAAGTGGGTCGTGTTCATCAGATGGGGGTAATGCTTGTTGAGCCGCAAGGTCATATTATGGAGGTCCGTATCATCAATATCGAAGAGAATTACCCTGCCAGGCCGAAAAGCACATATCTGCATCACAAGTTCAGAGCCAATAGAACCACCTGCGCCTGTAACGAGAACGGCTTTATCCTTCAAAAACTCCCCGATTACACCATAGTCTATTTTCACTACCTGACGGCCTATAAGGTCTTCAATACTTATATCTTCGAGAGACTTGAGCTTCAGATCCGGCGTATCGAACCCATATAAGCGGGGAACTATTTTTATTGTCTGAATCTTTTCCCTTGTTGCAATGTTGTATATGTCTTTTAATTTCTTATGATTCAGTGTCGGAATGGCGACAATAACCGCTTCGATTCCCTCCTTTGAAATCATGTCGCTGAGATCCTCTATACCTCCGCGCACTTTTACTCCATGCATATACGTCCCGACCTTTATCGGATCATCATCGAGCATACCAACAGGGTAGAATTCGCTGTAACCGAGCCGTGCCATATCCCTGATGATCATTTCACCGGTATTGCCTGCGCCAAGAATAATTGTCCTTTTACCTTTTCTCGCAAAACCTCTTTTGCGTAGTACTTCCCTGTATATCCTTTTGGAAATCCGAATGCCCGCAATGAGAAAAAGTGAGACAATCCCGTCTACAAAGAATATCCTCTTGGGAAAGCCCGTAATAGACACAGGGGGCAAAAACGAATAAGGCAGGCTCATGACAACAAGAAGAAGCTCAGAGAAGACCAAGGCAAGGACAATATTCAGCAGGTCATTGATGCTCACATATCGCCAGGACATGCCATACACCCTGAACGACGCAAGGGCAGTTATTTTGATGGCGATGAAAAAGGTGGCCACTTCGATTATGAGAGCTAAGTAGTCGATATTCATACTGAGCTCGAAGTGAAAAAGAAACGCTATAAAAAGGGATAGAACAATGAGAGCGCTATCAATAATACAGAAAAAAACAATACGTTTGAATTGTGATGGCTTCATGATTTTTGTAAACAAATATGTCACTCGCGGCCTGCCTTTTATTTGTATATTATTGTTCACAAAACTGAATTAGTTTGTAATCCTGTCCACTCATAATCAAATATCAGACATTATTACAGATCAATTCAGCAAAACCTATATCAGTTGATAAACTTTAACCTTATTATCCACAGCAACAGACGACCGTGGTGTACACAGAACTGCATATTCATCAGATGCTCGCCCTTCTATCGCATATATTGATAGATTTACCGTAAGACAGGATAGCTCATTTTTGTAATAAATTCAAGGTAACCGCCGAGAGGGTTTATGACCACATTAACATTTTCTTATATAAATGCTTGTCAAAGGTGCAGGCGGCTGTAACCCCTAAAAGCCACATGGTTTCAAAACTCACGTAATCAACAAGACCCAGCACTGATTTAATTACCACTTGACACGCTATTTGCTCTATTGTACCATTTGTCTATAATGTACATAGGAGGTACTACGATGACCACAAAAATATCCACAGCAGATGCCAGAAAGAACTTTTCCAATATTGTCAACCGAGTATCCTTTGGGAAAGAGTCTATCATTCTGACCAGAAGAGGCGAGGAGATTGCCGCTCTGGTTGCAATGGATGAACTCCGGCTGCTTCAGGCATTAGAAGACCGCATAGATATTGCCGATGCCACGAAGGCCATTAAAGAACAGGGCGAAGATATTCCAGCCAAGCAGTTCTGGAAAAAACTGGGTCTCTAAAATGGCATACACAATAAAGTTCAGGCCCTCTGTTGAAAAGAATCTGAGAACGCTTCCCCAAAAGGAATTAATACGAATAAAGAGGAAAATCGAAGCCCTCGCTGAAAATCTGCCAGACCCGGCTATAACAAAGATGAAGGGAAATAACAAGTTTCACAAAATAAGAGCAGGAGATTACCGCATCATTTATGAAATTCATGATGATATCCTTGTGATCCTGGTGGCAAAGATCGGCAACAGAAAAGACATCTATAAACATCTCCCTGGTCCATCATGATTCAGAATAACCCTACGACCAGAGACATGACCCCTTGACTCCTATTCTGCCATCTTTCCCTAATGCTTATCGTACGAGACGAGTCTTGGAATGAAATAGAAATATGGCGGCATCCCTATTTTTCAAACGTGTGGATGTTGATATTGAGTGCCTTCAGATTAGCGGCAAATTTTCGGTCAAAAGTTACTACCATTGATCCGCTTCTGGTCTTACCTGCCACAGCAATAAGGGCATCACCGAAATCGTTAATCGGGTCGGGCCACCAGGACAGGATTGTTTTAAAATCCACTTCCTGAATAACCTCAATGCCGGGCATTTCGATAAGATCCTTAATCATCCTGTTGATCTCATCTTTGGGGACCTGGTAGATTCTGTCCAGCACATAAATGAATTCGGTCAAAACATGCTGATGGCAGAAGATCACCGCCTTCATATGTGCCGCCGATTCGAACAGCGGGGCAATTTTCTGTTGCTGTTCCTGGTTCCGATCTGTAACGAAGGAAATCAGGGCATTCGTGTCAATGACGTATCGCTTCACCTATATTTTTCCATGCGGAGATTCCGGGCAATATCAATGTCGCCAGCAATGTCTCCCTCTCCGGCTTTTACGGCATTCCTGTACTTTAAGAAATTCCGTTTTGCGGGATAAAGTGTGACCTTGCCCTTTTCCACCTTCCATTCCAGGGCATCTTTCACAGAAATACCAAGGGTCTCGCGAATGGCTTTGGGAATAGTTGTTTGATATTTTGACGTGACGAGAGATTTCATATTGTTGTTTTCCTCATATGATTCCTTACGAATATAGAATAATGTAAGGAATCATACACGTCAAGCATAAAATAAACAGGCATCTGCCCCAATGTTTGTTCCAGCCTTTAAAATTCGTTTTCTTCTTTCATCTTAAATTAAAATTTAAAACTATCTTTATTCTTCATTTCCCTGATTGTCTCCCACCCACTCCCATGCGGTAAGATCATCTTGATTATATAAAGCCGGCCCTACCTGATAGTGATCTATATATTTCGTTACCAATTTAATTTCAAATTCTTAATCCTTTTGCATGCCTCATCAAGAACATCATCTGTCTTAGCAAAACAAAAACGTATAATGTTTTCTCCGCTATCATCATGATAAAACGCACTGCCCGGCACACTTGCCACACCTGTTTTTTCTAACAAATACATTGCCTTTTCTTTTCCAGTATTCCCGGGCAAAGAACCCGCATCGGCCAATACATAGTAGGCGCCCTGCGGGACAAGAGGAGTCAGACCGGCGCTAAAAAGGGCGGAGCAGAGTTTGTCACGTTTCCCTTTGAATTCACGACAGAGATTTTTATAGTAATCGGGTGATAAATTCATAATACCTGAAGCCACACCCATCTGAAGCGGGGCAGGAGCACAGACATAGATAAGATCGTTAACGTATCCGATCATATCGGCCCATTGTTTTCTACAAACACTATATCCGATTCGCCAGCCAGTGATACTGAAGGTTTTAGAATAGCCCGATATGGTGACTGTCCGATCGGCAATTTCCAAAAATGAACCGGGGCTCATATGTTTTTTGTCATCGTATACAAAATACTCATAGATCTCATCGGTAAAAACGAACAGGTCATGCTTGACGGCAAAACCGGCAATCAATCTCAGTTCTTCCTCCGTAAAAACCTTGCCCGACGGGTTCGCGGGAGTACACACCATAATACCCTTCGTTTTCGACGTCACGATCCTTTCCAGATCTTCAACGGTAAACTTCATTTCAGGAAAGCTCATGCGAACATAGCGTGGAACAACATTTGCGGCAATAAGCGTGTTTAAATGATATCCGTAATACGGCTCAAAGAGGATCACCTCATCACCGGGATCCAATAATGCCAGACAGGCGCAGTAAAAAGCGCCGGTAGAACCGGCACTCACCGTAATCTCCGTTTCCGGGTCTACGGCAATGTTGTTGAATTCCAGCATCTTCACGGCTATTGCATTTCGAAGCTCTGCCAACCCATCATAGCGGGTATAGCTATTTATTCCGTGGTCTATCGCCTCTTTGGCGCCTTGGACTACAGAAAAGGGAACTCCTGTATCACAGACTCCCTGAGCGAGGTTTATTCCCCCCGCCTTCTCACATTCGATCGTCATCACGCGAATCTCAGCCTGGACAATACCCTCCGCCCGTTTGCTTAGCGTCAGCGCCATACTCCTCCTTGCTGTTATTTTCTGTAAAATGAAAGATACGAAGAGTTTTTATCACGGATAGAGTTCTGATGTTGTGAATCTGGATAAGATTTACAACATCAGCAAGTATTGAGCCTGGAGGGCCATCCGCTTCGACGTTCCCCCATCGGCAGCAAAGTCATAAACCAATACTTCAATAAACAGAGTCATGTACGTTACCTTGAGATCGAGTAAACGGGATTTGTTCAGGCGGGAAGGCATGCGAATCCTTGTTCTTTAAAATGCTTGTCAAGGGTAAAAGCAGTTGTAATCCCCAAAAGCCGCATTGTTTCAAAACTCACACAATCAACAAGACTCAGCTTTTTCCTCACAGCGGCAAGCATGATTCCCATTGCAGTGTGATGCACAGCTTTGTCAATCCATTCAATCCGGAGGACAGGAACGATATCTTTCTGAAACACCCTTATCGCTGTCATACCTAACCAGTTCTGCACGAGGGCACAGGTTTCCACAAGAACATAGTTGGTTGTTACAAGGTCTTCCTCGGACGTCAAAATATACATCCAGGTTTTTGCTGCTTTGGTATGACTCACGTCGTCCTTGTTCAGGACCGCAATGAATCCAGACGTATCGATAAAAATACTCATTCGCCGAAGGCCTCTGTTAGGTAAGAATCATGAGAAGCCGCCAGGTCCTTAACGCCGGACCCGAATTGTCCGGCAGCCGCCATTGCCCTTCTCCGACGCTGCTTATCTCCCCCTCCATGTTTAACCTTGCCAAAAAACTCAACAGCCTGCCTGATAATCTCAGCCATTGATTTATGCTGGGCTATAGCCATTTTTTTTAGCATAGCCACCTGTTCTTCCGGTAGCTGCACCTGCGTTCTTACCATACATTCCTCCTGTCACTGATTACACTTCACAAGAATATGATAACAGTTACACGATAATATGTCAACCTGAGCAGCAAGTTTTAGCTGCTTTCATCCACATATATCTTTCTTTGTCTCTATCCGCCTTGATCCGTGTAAAAGATACGATGATGCAGCGCTGTCATTTTCTGTAAAATGAACGTACTGCTGAAATTACATATTCTATTTCTTCGTCACTTATCTCGGCATTCATAGGGAGAGAGCATACTTCTCTACTCAACGCCTCTGTCTCCGGAAAACCTCTGTCTTCCAGCTTAAGCGCTTCATGTTTATAATAAGGCTTCCTGAACTGAGTAAGCACCTCAATACCGCTTTTTTTAAGATACTCCGAGAACTCGCTGCCTTGTTTGGCCCTTACCGTATAATTTTGATACACGTGATTCCGCCTTGGGTCATCATAATTTGGCAGCATTAAATCATTAATATCCGACAATGCCATTCTGTATCTTTCTGCAATCGCTCTCCTCCATCACCTCAAGGTAAGCCTCGTCAAGTTCTCTCTTGATCATCCGATAAACCTTAGCCGGTTCAACAAACTTTACATTACGAATCATTGTCTTTCCCTTCTCTCCTGCAAATTTCCCATTTATCAATTCCATGCGATATAGTTTCCCGCATCACGCCATCCCATGATTCTCATACCTTTGTGGCGATAATTTTCCGCGCCTCCATAAATCAGAGTCGGATTGATTGCCATATTCCCCGCCAGGGTTCCCCATTTCTCCAGACCAGAGAAAAACTCTCCGGTTACGGTCTTGCCGGACTTGATCTCGACCGGAATAATCCGGCCGCCCTGCTCAATAAGTATATCCACCTCAATCCCGTTGCTGTCACGCCAGAAATAGATATTCGGACGCTCGCCGTTATTGAGGAATGATTTCATCAACTCCGCAACCACAAAGGTTTCAAAAATGTTTCCCCTCAGTGGATGTGTTTCCATCTGTTCCGGCGTTTGTATGCCCAGCAACCAGGATACGAGACCGACATCATAAAAATAGAGTTTGGAAGCCTTTACCAGCCGTTTGTTAAAGTTCGCATGATGCGGACGGAGCTGAAATACAATATAGCTGGCCTCCAGCACTGATATCCAGGCTTTGGCAGTATTGTGGGTAATGCCAGATTCCATGGCAAGAGAGGAAAAATTCAGCAGTTGCCCGGTACGTCCAGCACAGAGACGCACAAAACGCTGAAAGGTCTCCAACTCCTGAATCTTGAGAACCTGACGGACGTCCCGCTCGATGTAGGCCGTCACGTAGGCGCCAAACCACGCTCGGACAGCGACGTCGCGGTCGTAGAGCGGCGGATAGCCGCCGGTAAACAGCATCCGGTCGATATCAGGGGGTTGTTTGCCAGCCTGCGTCAGTTCGTGCAGCGAAAAGGGGAGCAATTCCACAAAGGCGGTTCTTCCGGCCAGGGATTGGGTAATGCCGGACAATAGTCCAAATTGCTGCGATCCGGTCAGAATAAAAAGCCCCATGCGTCCATCGGCATCGACGATGGACTGAAGATAGGAGAGAATGTCGGGGCAGCGCTGCACCTCGTCGAAAACAGCGCCGTTGGGAAAGCGCTCAAGAAACGATCGGGGGTCCTCCCTGGCTGCAAGCCATACATCCGGATCCTCTAACGACACATAGGGTTTATCGGAAAAAATAGCCTTTGCGAGTGTGGTTTTTCCGGACTGACGCGGCCCGGTAATGGTAACTATGGGAAATCCTCGCAAGAGAGAACGGATAGCATTTTCGGCAACACGTTGTATCATGAATGACACGCTACCTGATTATATGCAAATTGTCAAACACTTTATCAAATTGTATAGAGTTCAGGTTCTCTTCAAACTGCCGCAACTGCCCCCGGTCAATGAGATCGCCCTTCTCCATCACCTCAAAGTAAGCCTCATCAAGTTCTCTCTTGATCATCCGATAAACCTTAGCCGGTTCAACAAACTTTACATTACGAATCATTGTCTTTCCCTTCTCACCTGCGAATTTCCCCGATATTCGTTTCCGGAAATCGCTTCAAAACGTCATTCCCGAAAGTGCCGGTACCACCGGTGATTAATAAAATATGATCTTTAAACATATATGCCCCCGAGCGGTGTTAAATTCATAATCCAAAATTGCGTCAAAATCCGAACGCTCCCCATATACGATGGGTTGGTTTTTCGGCAAAACTGTCGAAGGTGATTACATCCACCGTAATAGAGGGATTCTGCTTACGGAAGCCGGTATATGTGGAGGGGGAAAATGTCTCCGGATTTGCTTTTACCTCGAATCCGTACTGACCCATCACTACAAAATCCAACTCTGTTTTATCCTGTGTTCTCCAAAAAGAGATATCATCGCTCGCCGTATAATTACTTAACTGTCTGAAACAGAGATTTTCAAGAAAGGCCCCCCGGTCACTGCGCAAGCTAAAATCACGAAAATCTCCCACGAGATAGTTCCGCATTCCCATGTCGGCAAAGTAAAGTTTCGGCATCTTGGTCAGTTCTTTACGCACGTTAGTATGGAACGGTTTTATCATCACAGCATGAAATGACTTTTGCAGCACATACAGATAATTGTCAATTGCCTGTACTGAAACCCCGATGGATTTTGATAGTTCATTTCGGTTCATAAGTGAGCCGACTTGTGATGCCAGCATCTTGATCATCATGAAATAAGGCTCTGGATGTCGAATCCGCGACTCCAGAATGTCCTTTTTTACGGAGGAGTTGATCAGATCTTCCAGTATCAGGAGCTTTTCAGCTTCATCGGTCGCGAGTACTGCAGCCGGATACCCGCCGAATCGGGAAAACTCGTTAAAAAACCGCACCAGTTCATTCCGCTGCATCAGAGGCAGTTGTGACATTGACCTAAAATTATCCGGAGAAAAACGTGTCGGGAGGAGGTTTGCCAGTTCATCACGCTGTTTGAACAGCAAAAACTCAGTAAAGGAGAGGGTTGACAGATGAAAAAGGCGTTTACGCCCAGCAAGGGAGTCTGTGAATTTTTGGTCGATATAAAATGCCGAAGATCCGGTTACCACCAGTTTCAGCCGATTCCGGTATTCATCAAACAGCAGTTTCAGAAAATTTGAAGGATTTTCCAGATATTGGATCTCATCGATAAAAACCGTAGCGCGTTCACCTTCGGGTGGGAGAGGTAAAATTGAAAAGATTTTTTCCGGTGCCTGGTTGAGTAAAGCCACATATTCAAGACGTTCCAGATTGATGAAATGTGCTGTTTCCCCGTGCTGCAGGCAATCCTTGTAAAGCTGGCGCAGCATTGTTGTTTTGCCGGTCTGTCGTGCACCAACAATCACCAGGATCAAATCGTTTGCCATTGCGTCGGATATGGGATTATAAAGACTTCTGTTTATCATAAGTAGATTATAACCGATATATTTTATATAGTAAACAATAATTATCGGTTATTTAATGAACCTTCCGCAGCAGAGCTACGGGGAGGTTCAATAATAGTGGAAAGACCTTTGCGCAACTCCGGATTATTATGGTGTAGACCAGTCTTCCAGATGCAGGTCAACAACTCTTTCAAATTCTTTGGTGTTATTAGTCACCAACGTCATGTCTCGTGATCGGGCAATGCCCGCTATTAGAAGATCATAAGGACCTATTGATATCCCTTTATTTTCAAGTTGAGCACGAATAGCTGCGGCTTCAATAGCAGCGGAACGATCCAGATCAATAATGTTTAATGGCAGAAGGAATTTGTCAAGTGCATCCTCGGAACGTTGTCTGTATTGACTTTTTTCAACCCCATATTGAAGCTCAAAAAGGGTGATTGCGGAAATTGCAACATCCTGCGGTGAATGTTCTCGGAATCGCTCAAGAATCCCGGGTGAGTGTTTTTTTATGAGGTATATGCAAATATTGGTATCAAGCAGATAGCGCATCAGAAAGATTCTCTTTTCTGCATGCTGGGTTGATTACGGCCATCTTTCATAAAATCTTCCGGAAATTCACTGAGTGATTCAAACAACTGGTCCCATGTCGTTTCTATGGGTTCCAGTATTACATGGTTCCCTTTTTTGTATATTTTTACCTCATTTCCAGGAATTCTGAATTCCTTGGGCAGCCTTACTGCTTGAGAACTTCCATTCTGAAATAACTTTGCTGTTCCCATTTTATCACCTCGACATACAATATATATTTTTAGTATATACACTACTAATCTTAAAAATCAACCTTTTTTGGATGGCCGGATGGTTGAAATTAATTCGGTGCGGCAATAAGAAGGCCCATGGCGCCTATGGGGGTCCCTTTCCCCTTGAGATCCGCACGAATCCTTCCGTAAATCTCGCCCGCCTCAAAGGGCCAATCCAGCGCCGTCTCGTTCTGTTTTTTCTTCTGTGAAAAGGCAACGCCATACCAGAGTTCAGCGGCTACAATACCGGATATGCCGACTTCCTCCACGGAAAGAGCGGTCAATCTGGTCTGAATCGTATCCGGTCAATGCTTGATTATCGCGATACAGGTATTTGTATCCAGCATAAAGCGAATCACAAACTGCCCCTTTCCTCCGCCGGTACGTCATCAACCTGGTCTGGATAATCCGCTGTGAATTTAAGACCATGACAAAAATAGTCCTGCCAGGTTTTTTTCATGGGTCTTAAAATCAAATCACCGCCTTGCCGGAATATCCCTACCTCTTTTACGTCCAGTTGAAATTCTTTAGGCAGCCTGACCGCCTGTGAATTTCCAGACTTGAAGACTTTCGCTGCTCTCATGACTCATGCACCTCCTATCGTATGTACTTGGAGTATATACAATGCCGCATCCGGTGTTAATTGGGAAAATAATTAATCGGGAGCTCGTCAAGTTCTCACTAATTCCAATTCTAAATCAACTGTACCACTACCCTCCGGAGGTCATCATTTTCTGAGCGGACATCGAAGGATGCCTTGGG
>PNOF01000074.1 GCA_013824645.1 Syntrophus sp. (in: bacteria)
CCGCGGCCTTATCTACGACACAGACCGTAATATCACTTGGTATGATGCTCCGGCTGTATTACGCACCTGGGATGGGGCAATGTCTTGGGCAACTCTGGGTTGAATGTTGGGGGCGTAACCGGGTGGAGGCTTCCCAACACACTTCCAGTCAATGGGGGGTAACAGTTTGACCCAGAAATGGGGAAAGGGGCGCTTGACTCTCTTCTGAGGGTCTTTTTTATTTGGCCTTTTTCAACAATTCAAGATACCTTTCCCGCGATATACCTGCCGTTCTCATATTGCTCTTAATGATTTCAACATCAATTTCATCATACGTGGGTATTATCACAGGTCTAAGACAACCGGCTTTTTCATACAATCTATGAGAGCTTTCCTGACGCTTTAATACAAAGCCGTCGAGGACGAATATCTTTTCAAGAATCCTCCAATGTACAGGGGTTATACGTGGCACTGATGCTGATGAACTGAAAAAGATAGAGGCACTGTAATAGATTTAAGAGGCGTAACGGCCTTACGTTTGTGTTGTGATATTACCTTAAAACCACATTCTTTCATGACTTGGTCAAGGGTTCCCCTTTCAAAACACGACTCAAAGAATATTCGTATCACTTCTCCAATATTCTTCTTTGCTTCTTCCTCTGTGGGGGCCTGAGTTACTACGTCAATAGAAGGGCAAGATACTATATATTTGTTGCCTTTTTTCTTTATTGCTATCGGCAATGTTACGTCGAATGTAACCATGGTCTTATTATAGCCTGCCAATATTACCATGTCAACTTTTCCCGTATCGCCTGTCAAGTCAAAATAGAAATGTCCGTTTTTTACAAATATCTGGAGAACTATCTGCTGTAAAAAGTAGATAAGGACTAAACCGTTACTCGTTCGCCGCCGCTTCGATGGTTGACTTTTCTTCTAAAAGACTTATAAAATTAAGATACTTTGGGCATAACAACCATAAATAATGAAAACGCTTTTACCCTCCTTGAAGTTGTTCTTTCAATAGCGCTGTCGTCACTTCTCCTGCTGACAATATATTTTACCTATTTCGGGATAAATAAATCTATTAATACAGCATCTGAAGGCCAGGAAACACTCGAGACAGGCCGCATTCTTCTGGAGCTGATAAAGCAGGATATACGTGGAATTGTACCTCCCCCGAAATCTCAATTCATAGGTAAAATAGAAGATAAGGAGGGGGAAAATCCTTCCCATAGGGTAGATTTCATTACTACATCGGTGATGGGTGGAGATGCCCTCGGGCTAAGCGTGGTGGGATATTTCATATACAATATACCCGATAAAAAGGAAAAAATATTTGTGAGGAGGGAATCAAAGGAAATAAAAAGTGAACTGATCGACGGAGGTGTCAATTATGAGCTTTCGAAAATGGTAACCTCCTTTAAATTAGCTTTCTATAACGGTGAAGATTGGGTTGAAGAGTGGGATTCCCGCGCTCTGGGAAAAATGCCGAAACAGGTAAGAATCATGATAACAATAATAGATGAAAAGGGGTTCTCAATAAAATTCACTTCCGATGAGGTTGTTCCAAGTGCGCTATAATCTAAAGACGTCCAAGATTCAAGATTCAAGGTTCAAGGTTGAGGTGCCCCTGGCGGAATTCAACTCAAAACTCAGAACTCAACACTCAACACGTTCTTCCTGCCCTGCAAACAATGAGGGGGGGTTTGTTCTCATTATTGTTATGCTCGTTATCGCGCTGCTTTTCCCTATTGTCCTGACATTTAATGCGAGAACTCAGGTCAATTTTCTTCAAGCTGTCAATTTCAGAGACAATGTTCAGGCATTGCGGCTTGCACGTTCAGGCGTGGAAGGGGCAATGGGAATTTTAAAAATGGATAGCCCTGCTTACGATGCAAAAACAGATACGTGGGCCATGGCTTTCCCAGCTATCGGAGTCGGCGATGGAAAGCTGTCAATCAATATTGTCGATGAGGACAGCAAAATCAATATCAACCAACTTGTTGATTCAAATGGTATAAATGTGAATGTCTATGCGGAAAGCAGCTTAAGGAAACTTATTACGGGCCTTGGAGGAAAACAGGAGGTTGTTGATGCACTGATAGATTGGATAGATACAAACAACGAGCCCTTTGGCGGACAAGGCGCTGAAGATGAGTATTATAAGCCGCGCGGGTATAATACTAAAAACGGTCCCTTTGATTCACTTGATGAACTATACCTTGTAAGGGGGTTTGATAAAGATTTACTTGTGGATAAAAATTTGAAGGATTATATAACTGTTGCCCCGACGGATGGAAAAATAAATGTTAATACCGCTAAAATTGAAGTATTATATAACATTCATGATGAATTGAGAGAAGGGCTTGCCAGGGAAATTGTTAGATACAGAGATGAAAAGGAATTTAGAAACATTGTGGATGTAAAAAACGCAATCGGTATAACCGATAACCTCTACGCAAAAATATTGCCTTACATAAAGGTCAATTCAACTCTATTTGCCGTTCACAGCAAATATACTCTTTATAAAGTAACAAAAAATGTCGATGCCCTTTTGAGGAGAGACGGAAAAACAATATCTATAATCTCCTGGAGGGAATATTGAAAAGGAAGATATCTTCAATCGTCCAGCATAAAGATGGTTGGCATGGGGTAAGCTTTTCAATCAGCGGACATGAAATTACAGATTTCGAAATTTATCAGAAAAGCGCATTTGATGATATACAAAATATTTTAAAAGATTCCACCGCATATAGCGTGTCCATGAATACATCATCAGGTTATATGGTCCATCTCACCTTCCCTTTCAACGGAAAGAGAAAAATAGGTCTTGTCCTTAACAATGAGCTGGGGGATATATTGCCCTTTGGTGTTGAAGATGTTCAAATTGATTTCCAGGAAATCGGAAAAGGTAATGTATTATCCGTTGCAATACCAAAAGACACCCTGGATGGGTTCAGGGGGAATAAGAAAATAAATATTCTCACTCTTAACACACTCGCTGCCTTACATGCCCTCAGATGGTTAACCATTATGACCCTGACAGACTATGCCTTTGTCAATATCGATGGGAATACGGCGTCTATCATGGTGTTTAAGGAAAACAGGCTGAAATACCTGAGACAATTTTTTTACTCCCCGGAATCCGATTCTCTGATTGATGCTTTCGAGGAACTTTTAAGCCGTAAAGAGCTAATTGTCACAACATATTACATGATCGGAAGCAATAAAGATGTCAATGCTGAAAAGGAACGCATTGAAAAGAATTTCAACGTAGAGATAAATACACCGTCTTTAAAAACATATGTAAAACATGCTGATTGTCCCGAATGGCTTTGGGCAGGTATCGGGGCAGCGCTCCTGTCAATGAATCCAAAGCACGAGATTAGTCTCTTAAGCGATCGGCACAGAGAGCTCTCCTCGTTTAACAGGATTGCCCTTTCAGCCAGCGGCGTTATTGCAGCAATATGCATCATAATAGTTTCCGTGTTTTATCTCAATTACTACCTGAAAGAACGGGCTTATAATTATCTGATCTCTGAACAGGGGAGGTTATACAGGTCAGCATTTCCCAAGGCACCGCCCGTCAAGGATATAGGAAAAGCTTTTGAAGACAGAATTAAATCTATTGATCAGGAACTCCATGGGGCAGGCATAAACGTTGCAATGCCCCCTCTCCAGGTGCTTGCCGAGATCAGCAGCAACATTGATAGTCAAACCGACGTAAAGTTAAACGAGTTTGTATGCGACGAGAAAGAATTCGATATATCGGGAACAACGGTATCCTTTGCGGTTGTTGAAAAAATTCAATCAAATCTTGCAAAGATTAAAGGGGTTAAATCCACAGAAACACAAAGTGTGGATATCACTGCCGGAAAACAGATCAGATTTAAAATCAGAGGAAAACTGTGAAAAATATTCTAAATTTTTTCGCATCATTATCTGAAAGGGTCTATATTGCCATATTTATTATCATTATCATAGCATCGTCCACGTATATCTATCTGTTAAAGGAAGATACCCGTATTCTTGAACAGAAAATAGCAGCAAAGCAACATGAGCTTGGCAGAATCACCAAATTGAAAGACCTATATCAGGCAAAAAAAGGGGGCTTAGAAAGACCTGCCTCAAAGGGAATTCACGAAAAAACTATTTCCCTCGGCATGATTGAAGAGGTTGTTTTAAAATCGTTTCCAGATGGAAAGCTCACTATGCTAAAGCCATCCATGATAAAAGAAGATAGAGGAGGAAGCGCTCATAGAGCCTTTGAAGTAAAGGTGGGCGGTGCCGCACTCGGTGAAATTATCACTTTTGTAAAAATATTGGAAACTACGGGCCTTTATGTAAAGAAGTTACAATTGACCATACCCGCTTCAAATCAAACTGTTATTGATATGTATGCGGTAGTAACAGGAGGTTAATGCCCGTATGACATTAGACATTGGATACTTGAAATTGAAAATTGGAGATATATACAAAAAAAAGATTGCCGGTCTGGACATGAAGAAATATCTTTTGTATGCCGGAGCTGTGGTCTGGTTTTTTCTTTTGCTTATCGTTCTTATGTACTTCTTCTTTCCATATCAGAAACTTTTCAGAATTGCCTTACAGAATCTTTTTTGCGGAAACAAAATGACGGTTTCTATTGAGGGCGCTAAAATAAAACATGGTGGAGGAATAGTATCAAAGATTGTCTTTGGTCATGAAGCCCTGAAAGAAAAACCGCTTTTTGAGATTGAAAAAATAAAAGTCAGATGGAATCCGTTTTCCCTTGTAAAAGGCACTCTCAATATATCTTCTGATGCATCGATGTATAGGGGAACGATGAAAGTCAATATTGATAGAATACCAGTCATCATAAACTCTGTACCGCTTTTAAAAATAAATTTTGCCAATGTAGATCTTGCCGGGCATCCGGAAGACACATTACCATGGTTTAAGGGCATGAGCGGCACATTAAACGGTTGGATTAAAAATGAATCGCCTCTCTATACACTTGATAAACAAAAAGGAAGTTTCTCCATCAACATGAAAGACGGGGAGATTAAAGAGATATTAATAAGAGATTTTCCGCGGCTCACTATACCATATAAGGAGATTGTCATTGAGGGCAAGATTGAAGGGGAGAGAATCAATCTGAGCAGGATTGTCATAAACAGTCCGGGCAACACGATAAGGGGCAGCGGGATAATTGATGCGAACCAATATGAACAAAAGGTTGATTTTAAGCTTTATTATGAGGCACTGGTTAAAAACGCTCCCCTCGCCGGCAAGGGAACGATTACCATTACGGGCAAGCAGTGGTCTCCTGATATCATCATGACCCCTGAAGTTCCGGAAAAACCAGCAGAAGCGGCGGCTCCCGCACAGAAAAAGTAAAGCTGATCTTGAAATTGAATATGTGACACTATGTATGAAGAATATTTTGGTCTGACAAAAAAGCCTTTTTCCATTGTGCCGGATCCTCGATATGTCTACATGAGCACCGGACACCGGGAGGCACTGGCCCATCTTCTGTATGGAATCAAGAGCGATGGCGGCTTTGTTCTTTTGACCGGCGAGGTCGGAACCGGCAAGACAACGGTTTGCCGCCGTTTGCTTCAAATGGTGCCGGAAGACACCGAGGTTGCTTTTATCCTCAACCCAAAACTTACCGTTGAGGAGTTGCTTGAAAGCATCTGCGACGAGTTTGGAATCAACTATCCCGAAGGCAATAAAAGCATTAAGGTTTTTGTGACCCTTATCAACAACTATCTTCTCGATGTCCACTCCCGTGACAGGAGGGCTGTTCTTATCATTGAAGAAGCCCAGAACCTGAAGCAGGAGGTACTCGAACAGGTAAGGCTGCTGACCAATCTCGAAACAAACGACCATAAGCTGCTCCAGATGATTATGCTCGGACAACCGGAATTGAGAGATATGCTTTCTCAGAAAGGGCTGCGTCAGCTCTCGCAACGGATAACAGCGAGATACCACCTCGGCCCTTTGACTCAGGAAGAGGTCCCTGAATATGTTAACTTTCGTCTGTCAGCAGCAGGTCTGGTTCGCGGGCAACTATTCCCCCGTCCGATCTTCAGGAGGCTATACCGGCTGAGCAAAGGGGTTCCAAGGCTTATTAACGTATTATGCGACAGGGCGTTGCTTGGAGCATATACCCAGGGCAAAGAACGGGTTGACACGAAAACCTTGATAACAGCCGCCCGTGAGGTCACCGGAGAAGGGGAAAAACAGCAGCGCAGGCAAAAGTTCTACCAATGGGTACTTGCCGGTCTCGTTCTTGTTTTGTGCGCTATTCTCGGAACAACGTACTATAAACAACTCTTGAGACCTTTGCCACCAAGCAACTTAGAATCGGTTACCCAAAAACCTGCTTCCAAACCAAAGGCGGAGATAGTGAGAACCGTTACCCTCGAGAGGCCTGTGGACCAGACGGCCTTCAGTACAAAAGAGGCAGCCTATCAGGCTCTATTCAAGGAATGGCGTCTCCAGTACGTAAATGGTTACGGCCGCCCGGTATGTGAACAGGCCCTGGCCCAAGGATTGCGGTGTCTTGAGAGTAAAAGTAGTGTTGGTATCCTCCGTCAGATGAACAAACCCGCCGTGTTAAAACTTGTCGATGAAAATAAAGGTGAATACTATGCCACGTTGACCTCTTTCAAGGGAGAAACTGCCACCTTTGCCATCGGGAGCGAAACAAGGACGGTGGATATGAAGGAGATAATCCGTTGGTGGTCAGGGGATTATCTAATCCTCTGGCGGGCACCTGCCGAATATAAGGAGGATTTGAAACCGGGCAGCAGCGGACCCATGGTGGAATGGCTGGAAAAACAACCGGCGCTCGGACAGAAGCGGGAGTCAGCCCGGGCCGGTCTACACCATAAATATGAAGGCAAGATAGTAAACCAAGTGAAGAAATTTCAACTCGCCATAGGGATGGTTCCAGACGGGATCGTAGGTCCCAGAACAATAATGCTTTTGAATGCCCCTTCTAACGGCACGGACCCGGTCCTTAATGACGGGAAAGAGAGCAACTGAATATGTCATATATTCTCGATGCTTTAAAGAAGGTCGAGCAAAAACGGGCGCGGGAGGAATTACCAAACAAACTGACATTCCCAGGAGAACTTCCGCCGGAGCGCAAGAAACGGTCGCTCTGGCCCTACTTTCTCCTTGCTGCCTTGCTCCTTAATGCCGCGGTGATTGCGTTCCTGGTCAGCAGCCCTTGGTCTGACAAAGGCGGTACTATTGCGCAGGAATCGGTGCTGCGGCAGCCTGCGGCAACAGAGGACAGGAGCATAGTCCGGGAAACATTGAAGGGTTCAGAAGAGGGTTCGCTGAAAAAGGATGTCACCAGTTCTTCAACTCGTGCTGTTGAGAAGGAAGCCAAAGAGGCCGCTGTGCCTGTACCCGCAAAAACTCTCGTATCTGAGCACATACCGATTGAACAAAAACCAGGCCAGAAAAAAGTAGCTACACCCCCGATTGATAGGCTCTTCAGCCTGAGCGAGTTACCCCCTGTGGTTAAGAGCACTCTTCCGGAGTTTAGAGTGTCCGGCCATGCCTATAGCCCCGACCGGCATACCCGGGTGGCAAGAGTCAATGACAAAATCCTCCAGGAAGGGCAGGAATTGGCTCCTGGCTTGAGATTGGAGGAGATAATTCCGGAAGGCATTATATTCAGTTATCAGGGGTACCGCTTTCGTGTGAACCGGTAGAACGTTACCTCCAGCGGATATAAAAAAACATTGTGGATTGATCCGGAAACAGGAAAAAGGGATGACCCGCTGCCTGCCCCTTGTCCACGCTGCTATTTAGGCGGCACAGGAGAAGGCTGTGGGGATGGTATGGGGGTCGCCATCGGCTGTTGGACCGGAGGCGTTGCTGAGGGTGGAGGCGGAGGCGTTGCTGAGGGTGGTACATCTACATATTTTGTCCTTTCTACTTTACTGAGAACCATAAGGACAGATTTTTGAGACCTATCCGGTTTTATGAGCACGTAATTATATCCGCGCATTATGCGCTTCAGCATATCCTCAAAGGAAATGTTGGATATATTCAGATTTACAGCCTCATTTCCCACGGAATAACCCTTCAGTTCTATTGAAAATTTTAAGGAAAGGCTCCTTAGCACTTCGTTCAGTGGTTTATTATTTATATTGACGTTAATCAAACCATCTCTTGAGAGGTTAAACATATCCTGAGCATTGGCAAAACAAGGGAACATAAAAACGAACCAGAATGAAATAATAAGAATAAAACGAAGGAAATTACTCAAAATATGAATCCCCGCCAATATTTTTAATCACATTTAGAATTATGTGTCATGAAGTAATCATTTGTCAACGATATCTGTCACGCCTTTGCCTTGACGCTGTAGCATAAAGCATTGACAAACCAGTATATTATTCTTATCATAAAGAAATAATGAAATTTAACGTGCTTAATAAACATCTTTTGTCCTTTGCCATTTCAAGCGCTGCCGCGGTCTTGACAGCGGTTATTTTGTTAATCATCATAAGCGCGTCTATTATGAAAATACCATTACCGGGAGCCGGTAAAGCTTATGCAAAAAGCTATGCCGGACAGGACCTTTCATCAAATGTGAAGGCTGATTATGATGCAATAGTAAGCAGGAACCTCTTCAGGGCAAAATTGCAAACCGAAATACCGGTACCGAAAACTGAAAAACAGATTGAAGAGGAGCAGCTCACAGAAATTATGAAAGATATGACTTTAAAAGGTGTTTGGTTTGGCGAAAGGAAGTCAGACCTCTACGCTGTCATTGACAGGGGCGGACAAAAGGGGGTATGGACGTATGGATTAGGGGAGGTAGTAGAAAAGGGACTTGTTGTTTCTGATATACAGCGAAACTCTGTTCTGCTCAAAAAAAGTGATTTTGCCGCTACAATAAAATTATTCGCAAAAAGGTTTGAAAGAATAAATATGCCGCAGGGCACTCCTGTTGCAAAAGACATAAAAGAAGAAAAGGTTCAGCCAAAACAGCAGGTGGATTATTCAAAAGACATTAAGAAGGAAGGTAATACCGTTGTTGTGTCAAAAGCCCTGGCAGATAGAATAAGGGCTGACAACAACATCGTTCTGTCAACTATTGCAGTAAAAGCATCCGTTGATAACAGTGGGCAGTCCAATGGATTTAAGGTTGTATCAGTTGACCGAGGGAGCATAGCTGAAAAGATGGGCCTTGTTACAAACGATATTCTTCAGGAAGTTAACGGGCAAAACCTAACAGCATCGAACGATGGAAAAAATGCACAGGAGTCATTAAAAAATATGTCAAAATTTGAGGTTAAGATATTAAGAGGAACCCAGACAAAAATGCTGTCCTACGAGATAAAATAACTATGGGTTTTTTAAGGGGTATTGAATTTGGGAAGCATTAAAAAGACGGTTTTGTTTTTATTGATTTTTTGTTGCCTCTTTTTTGTAATGTATGGGACCCATACTTTTGGCCAAACTCCTCCGCCTGCCCCAACCCGGCCTCCATCTCCAGCACCCTCATCAGGCAATCTTGTACAGATGAACTTTGATAATATCGAGTTGAGGGACCTGATCAGATTTGTCAGCAACATCATGGGGAAAAACTTCGTCTTCGACGAAAATGTCGTGAAAGGGAAGGTGACAATCCTTGCACCGAAAAACCTCTCCAAAGACGAGGTTAGCAGGGTTTTTGAAACTGTTATAAATTACTATGGATTTGCGGTGGTGGAAACACCGGAGGCGATGAAGGTAGTAAAGGGAGCTGATGCAAAAGGCATGGCGGTTGGGATTATTGATACTGAAAATCTGACAAGCATGTCTCCGAACGACAAGATTATCACCTATGTCGCAAAACTCGATTATCTTGATTCAAGCATAATGGTAGCGGCGTTTCGTCCGTTGATGTCCAAGGATGCCTATCTTGTAAGCATAGCCGCCACCAACTCCCTTATCTTGGTAGATACTGCCTCAAACATCCAGAGGCTCAAGCAGATTCTGATTGATACAGATTTACCCATCTCAAAACAACTGAGCAGTATCAAGATATACAACGTTCAGCATACAGTGGCTGCAGATCTGGCCAAAGTCCTTCAGACGTTTTTAGCGGAGGGTAAAAGGGCTACGACACCAAAAGAAAAGATATTTATCACTGCCTATCCTGCTACAAACTCCTTACTTATCAGCGCCCCGCCGGAGGACATGAAGGAGATTGA
>PNOF01000075.1 GCA_013824645.1 Syntrophus sp. (in: bacteria)
GGATTAGGTGTTCGAGGTGGAGCGGATTTTACAGAGCTGGATAGAGAAACAAGATTAAGATACAAATCTTTCGCCATTAAACAAAACCCGCTTCTTTAAATTACTACCCAAAACGCATCTTTCCTATAGCGGTATAATTTTCTCTAACTTTTTTGTCTCAATCATTTTTTTGACACTTCCGGTTCAAATACACCTCTGTCTTCTCCAGAAACTTCATGCGGTATTCCTTGAGCCCCTCGGTGGTGTACTTTGAAAATGAATTTATCGTAAAACAAAACCCGGCAACTACGTTCTTAACCGTCACCACATACTATTACCCTTACATAATCTAATTCGCACAATTCATAACATCTTAATTATACATATAATTATTGCGTTGCTATAACAAACACAATCAAATGAAATATATTTCATGAAATATATTGACATATAATTTATAAGGTGTATAATCGTAATTATGGTGATGACAGTAAACAGGCAACGGCTCAGTAAACAGGTTTACGACATCCTGAAGGAAATGATCGCCAATTACCGCTTCAACCCGGGCACCAGGATCAACGTGGAACAGATCGCCAAAGAAGTCGGCGCCAGCAGGACGCCTGTTTGGGAGGCCGTCCACCGCTTGATTCAGGAAGGGCTGCTTGAGAATATCCCGAATAGGGGTGTCTTTATGGTTACCTTAAGCCCTGAACAGGCAATTGAGCTCTACGAGGTCAGAGATGCCCTCGAAGGTCTAGCTGCACGGCTGGCCGCTGTCAACATCGATACTAAAATCCTTAAAAAAATGAAGAAATGCTTAGATGAACAGACAAAAATCGTAGAAAATGGAGACCTTATCGGTTATTCGAAGCTTGATTACGAATTCCATGCACTTGTTTATGAAGCAAGCCAGAACAAGACACTTCAGGAAATGGTGCAGACAGTAAAGAATAAAATGCGCCCCATTTCTCTGCACATCACCCCGATTCTCTCTGATCTTTATAAAGACCACCTTGAGCTTTTCGAGGCCCTCGAGAGACATGACCCTGCGCAGGCGCAGGCTGCTTTCAACAAACACAATCTCCATATGATCAGGCTTATCGAAAAAAGTGTCGGCTTAGATGCGTGGAAGGAGGTGTATAAAGATCCTGAGAAAAAGACTAAGCGATAGAGATCTTAATAACATAAAAGGAGGAACTGCAATGCTTAGAAAAGTCAAATTACTTACGATCGTTTTTGTTATCGGTCTATTCGTGCTTGGCTCTATCTGTCTGACGGGGACTGTGGCCTCTGCACAGGACAAGATAAGGGTCGGTCTTATGTTCGGCCTTACCGGTGCCGCATCGCCCATAGGCCCCCTGCAATTAGACGGCGCCAAGCTGGCCATCAAGGAGATAAATGCAGCTGGTGGCATAAAACTTGCCGGAAAAAAAGTCCCCATTCAATCTTATGTGAAGGATGATGAATCAAAACCAGATGTTGCAATCAGGCGTTTCAGGGAGCTTGTTGACGAAAATAAGGCAAATGTTATCGTTGGTCAGACTTTTGCGCCAATCTCGGCGGCACTGAACAAAGAAGTGAAAAAAACACACATTGCGTATTTCCCAGTCAATGTTGTTGCCGTTACGATGTTTGAGAAAAGTGAGATGGCTGAGACCACCTTTGCCATCCACGGCAGCGCCTATTCAATCGGATACGCCGGTGCATCCTATATTGTTGACAAACTCGGTTACAAGAATATTGTCTTCTTCGGCCCGGCTTATGCCTTTGGTCGTGACCAATGGGCAGGTGCGAAAGACGCATTGGAACAGCGTAAGATAAAAGCAGAATACGTCGAATCGCCTGTTGGCACCAGCGACTACACATCCTATCTTCTCAAGATCAAAGAAAAGAAGCCCGATATTGTTATGCTCGCCCACTGGGGAGTTGATGCCATTAACGTTTTGAAACAGACCTACGAGGTAGGATTGAAGAAAGAATCCAAGATATGGTTCAACTGGATGACAAACGCCTTTGGCAGCGGAGTACCGGCGGAAGCACTAGATGGTGTATATTCACTCATGTCCTGGTACTATGATATGAAAGGTTTTCAGGATGCTGCTATCGTAAAAGCATCTGACGCCTTCACAAAAAAGTTCGAGAAAGAATACAAATATCCACCTGATCCTTATTCGGCAATGGCGTACGAAGGAGTCATGGAAGCGGTCCGTGGTATCGAACTTGCCCAGTCTCTTGATGGCAAGGCAATATCAAAGGCCCTCATGGCCAACCCCACCTTCGACTCCATGAAGGGAAAAGGGACATGGCGGGCAGACCATCAGCCGATCTTCAAATATGGTGCCTATGTAACTATCGGTAAAGGGGCAAAAGAGCGTAAGAACGCTAAATGGGACCTTGTAAAAATCGTCGGTGCCTACACGGGTGAGGATTATCTCCCCAATTTGAAGACCCTTGGTTATAAGTAACGTATAGTGGGGTAAAAGGGGGCGTATGCCCCCTTAAGTCCGAAAGCATGGCGGGAGTAGCGGTATGTCAGCGAACTCAATAATTGAAACGAAAAAGGCAACCATACAATTCAACGGGCTCACAGCTGTCGATAACGTCGATTTCCGGATGCAGGCTGGAGAGGCCGTGGGTATTATCGGTCCCAATGGTGCCGGGAAGACAACATTTTTTAATCTTCTCACAGGACTCTATCTCCCAACAGAGGGGAACATTCTCTTCGCCGGACGGGACATTACCAGGGTTCCGCCATATAAGAGAGTGACCCTGGGAATTATCAGGACATTTCAACTCGTCTCCGTCTTTGATTCCCTTCCCGTTATCGACAACCTGGCCCTCTCGACTATCCGGTTCGGAGAAAACTATGGGTCAAAGTGGAAATTCTTTTTCACTGACGTCCATGGTGAAAAGATAATGAAGAACTGCCTGGATCAGCTGGACGTCATGGGAATCTCCGACAAGGCAGACCTTATGACCTCGGAGCTCTCATACGGTGATAAACGAAAACTTGAGATCGCAGTAGCGCTTTCGTTGAACCCAAAGATACTCCTTCTCGATGAACCCTTTGCGGGACTCAGTGACCAGGAGATCACAGAAGTCTCCGTTATCATCAACAAGGTAAAAGCAACCCTATCGCTTGTTATTATTGAACATAAGATATCAAGAATAGTCGATATCGTTAAGAGGCTCTGCGTGATGCATGAAGGAAGGCTCATTGCCGATGGCCCTCCGGAACAGGTACTGTCCGATGCCACTGTGAGGGAAGTATACTGGGGAAAGGAGGAAGGACTGACATGCTCAGTGTGAAAAATATCGACGTTGCTTACGGACGCGCGAAGGTGCTTCATGATATTTCTCTTGAGCTCGAGCCAGGACGCATGGTCTTCATAGCTGGCAGAAATGGCGCTGGAAAAACAACGTTCCTTAAGTCCATTGCCGGTTTCATGAAGCCCCTTGCAGGCACCATCACCTTTCTGAACAAGAACATCACAGGACTTCCCCCGGAAAAGGTTGCCCTTCTCGGCATTCGTTATGTTTTCCAGGATAAGAGGGTCTTTTCGAACCTCACGGTGCGGGAAAACCTGGAACTGGCAGCTTACCCGGTGAAAGAAAAGATATCGACGGCAGTTGAAAAAGTAATGAGCATCTATCCGAAGATGGAAAAGTTCCTAAATCTGCGGGCCGGCAGTTTAAGCGGTGGCCAGAGACAGATCCTGCTTATCGGCAGGGCCCTCGTTGGTGACCCGAAACTGCTCCTTATCGACGAGCCGACGGAAGGGCTTGCGGCAGGTACCATCAATGACATACTGAATGTTCTGTCCATGATGAAGGGAAAGGTTTCCATGATAATCGTGGAGCAGAACCTTTCTGTCGTGGGTATGCTCGGAGACAAAGTCTATATCATGCGGGAAGGAAAAATAGTGCAGGAATGCTCGGACAAAACGGACATAACTGACAAGGCAAAACTGGAAAAATTCCTGTAAGTTTTTTGCAATAACATCGCAAGGGCTCTTACCCGCGATGAGATATATAAAGGTAAATTTACTCAGGAGGTTATCCCATGGCAACAACAAAAGAGAATACAAAGATCGACGCTAAAAAAACAGCTATAGTCCTTATCGAGCCGCAGTATGATTTTCTGAAGCCCGGTGGCTCCATGTATCAATTCATTGCCGAACAGTTGGAAAAGCGTAAGGTTATCGAAAATCTTGCGGACCTGGTGAAAAAGGCACGCAGTAAGGTCAAAAAGATCATTTATATCCCCTTCGAAGCCTTTGAACCGGGATTTCCCGAAATCGACCCTAAAGGTCCCGGCATGGGTGGTTTGAGAGGGCTTGAGATCGATATGCCTACGGGGTGGAAGTTGGGTGGCAAAAAGGTTTTTGGCGCTTGGGTGGCAGGTACTCCCGGCCCGGAGATTATCCCCGAGCTCACCCCAAAGAAAGGTGATATCATAGTGAGGGGCAAGAAAACACTCGATGCCTTCTGGTCCACAGCACTTGATTATACACTCCGGGTTAACATGATCGAACATGTTGCTATCGTTGGTTTCCATACGAACTGGTGTGTAGAGTCCACGGCCCGATCCGCATACGATCACGGATACCGCGTTATCGTCATTGGCGACTGTACTGGCACCGACACGGATGAAGAACAGAACTACGCAGAAAAATTTATCTTCCCCAAAATCGGGCTGGTGATGAAATACAAAGAATTTCTCAAGAATCTTGCTTAGCGTGGCAATACCCCTTGCCGCTCCACGAAAGAAGCGGCAAGGGGTTTACGAAACGGAGGCTTACGAGCCATGGAAAGAGCTGATACTCGTCTTATAAAAAGAAGTATATGGCAATACCTCGACGTCCCCATCATCGCGGTAGCATTTTTAATTATTCTTCCGCTGCTCGGGATTAACAGGACGACTGACTTTATAATATTTTGTATTTTTGTCCTCGGTTTTAACATCCTCTATGGGTTTATGGGCAGACTCTCTTTCGGACATATGCTCTATCTTGGTACAGGCGCTTACACGATGACCATTTTTTCCGAGCATATCTCTCAAAATCCGCTACTTGCCATTCTTGCAAGCATTGTTGCAGGGGCACTCATTGGGGTTATCCTGGGGCCCATCATTGTCAGGACTACCGGCGCCTGTTTTGCTCTTATCAATCTTGCTTTCTGCCAGGTGGGGTTTTTCCTAGTCCTCGTTGCCTTTTCACGCCAGACTGGTGGCGAGGATGGCATGTCTGCAAACTTCTCAAAACTTTCTTTTCTCAATTTCGGTAACAAAGCTGTTGTCTTCGGGTTCGTTCTCTTCTGCCTTCTGTTGACCTATTATTTCCTCAAGAAATTTACCTCATCACCATTCGGGGTATTGATAAAGTCAATCAAGGAAAACGAAACACGCGTCAAGTTCCTTGGCTACAATACGTTCACCTATAAATGGGTCACCTTCATTATTTCCACGACGATATCAGCATTTTCCGGCGCACTCTCGATCCTGAATTACGGGTATGTCACGCCAAGTTTTATCGACCCTACCCGTGCCGTGGAGGTCATATTTGCCGCCCTTATCGGTGGTTCCGGTAGCCTTTACGGTTCCATCATCGGTGGGGTAGTGTACATGACCATCAGCAACTATCTCGCGTCGTATATACCGAGATGGGAGATGTTCCTTGGCTTTGCACTCCTCGTTGTGGTCTTCAGATTGAGAACGGGCGTGTGGGGCTTTATTGTTGGAATGTTCAATAAAAGACAGAAGGTCTTAGAGGGGTAACCATGATAAACACGATTGCATACGGACTGACTATCGGTGCCATTCTCTATATTATAAGTATAGGCCTGTCACTGACTTTTGGAACGATGAGGATAGTCAACTTCGCCCACGGATTTGTCTACACTATCGGTGCATACCTGCTCATCTCGTCGCTCCCCTTTGTAAGGAACAACTTTTTTCTCGGAGCCCTGATTGCTGTTGTAGCGGTGATCCCCATCAGCTATGTGGTGGAACGTTTCGTAATCCGCAAGCTTTATGGAGTATCCATTGACTACGCTATCATTGCCACGTATGCTGTTGCCCTCATCGGCGTTGATCTTACAAAGTGGATCTGGGGAGCATCGCCAATCCCCCTTTCAGATCCTATCGGCATGGACATTTCCATATTCTCCGTGACCCTCCCCATGTACCGGGTGCTCATTATCGCTCTCTCCCTTGTTATCTTTGGAGCACTCACGGTGTTTTTCAAGAAGACCATAATTGGGAAAATTGTTATCGCCTCCCTTGAAGATAAGGATGCTGTAAAGAGCCTTGGTATCAACGTGGATAAATATTTTTCCATTGTTTTCATCATCGGGAGCTGTCTTGCTGCGTTGGGTGGAGTACTTTATGCGCCGATAACCTCCGTACACCCCTATATGGGCATGATGGTACTTCTTATCAGCTTTGCCGTTGTCCTTGTCGGTGGTTTGGGGAACATAAAAGGCACCTTTGTGTCAGCCTTCGTGCTGGGCATGGTCATGGCCATAACAGGACGTTTCTGGGGGCCAGCCGCAGAAACTATGGTCTTTGTCGTAATGGGGATCGTGCTTATTTTCAAGCCGGTAGAGGTATAGAGACAGAGACCTTTTGGAGCGGTAGGTTTCCATTGTAGCGTAGTATCCCTATCTGAGCTTTGAGCAAAGGTAAAATATATGGTTCTTAAAGACGCCAGAGAATCTGCCCTCGATATGTTCAAAACGGCACTCCGTGCCGTTGACCCCTACGCATCAGTCAAGAGATACATGTCTCGGGTGCTTTCGGCCTATAAGGATCATGGGTCCACAAACATTCTGCTGGTAAGTTTCGGAAAAGCAGCAATACCCATGGCGAAGGCTGCCATCGATAGGCTGTCTGCAGATATTCCCTTCAAGGGCATAGTGCTGACAAAATATGGTCATGTTGGTGACACGGTATTGCCGGCATCAATAGCGGTATATGAAGCAGGCCATCCGGTGCCTGATGAAGCAGGCCAACGGGCGGCGCTGGAAATCCTTAAGCTGCTCGCGGGTGCAAAACAAAATACGCTTGTGCTTTTTCTCATATCCGGCGGAGGTTCAGCCCTTCTCGTTGCCCCCTGGGAGGGTATCACCCTCGAGCACAAACAAAGGGTTACAGACGAACTGCTTCGAGCAGGGGCCTCAATAGAGGAACTAAATACCGTGCGCAAACACCTCTCGCGGGTTAAAGGAGGAAGGCTCGCACAAATAGCCTATCCTGCAAGGGGTATATCCCTCATCTTATCTGACGTGATAGGTGACAGGCTCAG
This sequence comes from Syntrophus sp. (in: bacteria), assembly GCA_013824645.1. GTDB lineage: Bacteria > Desulfobacterota > Syntrophorhabdia > Syntrophorhabdales > Syntrophorhabdaceae > PNOF01. The sequence continues at coordinate 7,284 of PNOF01000075.1, forward strand.
TATCATCGCCTCAGGGCCAACATGTGCCGATGCCTCAACATTTGCCGATGCTGTCGATGTTTTGGAAAAATACGGTAATACCGCGAAAATTCCTTCCTCTGTAATGGATATGCTCCAGGAAGGCGCAATGGGTGGTATCCCGGAGACACCGAAAGAAGGCGAACCTTTTCTGAAGAACTTTCAAAATATCATTATCGGAAGTAACAAACTGGCGACAAAAGCGGCAAGAGCACGCGCGATAGAGCTTGGTTTCTATTCGACGGTCTTCTCAAATGAGATCCATGGTGAAGCAAAAGATGTTGCACACCAATACGCAATGCAGGCGAAGGAGCTGCAAAAGACCCTTTTGAAAAACAGCTCACAGAACATATGCCTCGTCTTTGGCGGTGAGACCACGGTTATGGTAAAGGGAAGTGGTTTGGGGGGGCGCAATACAGAATTGGCCCTTTCATTTGCCCTTGAGATCGAAGGTACTGAAGGCATTACCTTGCTATCAGCCGGCACCGACGGTACTGACGGCCCCACCGATGCAGCGGGTGCCATTGTTGATGGCACAACCATTCAGGTCGCGAGATCGAAAGGACTCAATCCGCAATCATACCTTGACCGAAATGATTCATACAGTTTTTTCAAAGAAACAGGCGAACTTCTGATCACTGGCCCGACAGGTACAAATGTAATGGATGTGCAGGTCATACTTATCGGACGGTGACAAGCGAAGAAAGGCAAAGGTTCCGTCCCTTAAGAAAAGCGGTGCATATTCTACATGATACCCGAGGGATAGGATGTTCGGCAAGGGGAACTCCTATGGCAAAGTTTTGTTGAACACAATTTTCTGATCTCGGGGTCACTACATTATTAGGATTACAAAGAACGTTTAACTATTTTCTCAATGTTGCCTTTGTTATTTACATGTAATTGATTTTGTCAATTTCAAAAGATGGTCGGCTGAAGGTCAACGAAAACCCTTGCTTTAATAACTATGCAAAACGTATCTTTCCTATTGTCAGTAGCGCATACTGAAACGCCAGCGGGGGAGAACATCACAAATCTATGTGGACCAACTTGCTATAGGAAACAAATCCGGCTTACTGAAAGTATTCCAGGATGGTACACAAGGTACCTTGAACTTCTGGCTAAAGGTCTATTTGCCACATACGGTCTTTACAGCATAGACCTCCTGACGGGGGGCGAAGGTGCCGGTATCACCGGTGAAGAGAGAGGAGGCATCCCAATGAACTGGATGTGATAAACGTGGCTAAATTGGGGCTTTTCTGCCACGAAAGTGGACAAAATCTCACGAATCCACATGAACCACCAAAACCCCACAAACCCTTGACAATAAATGCTTTATGAATACCATCAAGGGTTTGTGGGTACGTCAGTTTGTACCAACTTTTAGTCTTCAAAACCAGTGTACCGATCAAAAGTCGGCAGGTGGGTTCGATTCCCATGCACTTCCGCCATTTCTATTTATGGGGCTCACGTCGCCCCCTCTCCGGGCAAAGCCCGCAGAGACTTCCCCTCTCGCTCGCTGTGCGAGCTACGAAAAGAACATCAACGGTTCACAGGGCATTATGAGTTTGAAAATTGTTGGGTATGGCGGGGGTTTTGTACTGTAATTTGAGTGAATTGTGCTTGAGTTGTTTTTATTGGGCATCTAACTTAATGTTATTCGACAACTGCTTACTGAAAGACGCAATATTCGAAACTCTATAAATCTTCGAGATGACGAATAGAAATAACTATCTTACGGATTTGTTTACAGGCTCCATTTCAAGAGATATTAATTTTGGGGAGTGCTTGTCTGGCAAATCCTTTTTTCCGTTATCTATCCAATCCCTGTAGCGTCAAAGATGACAAACTCGTATATGAAATCGCTACAAAATAATTGTTGGTTCTGTTACAGACAGGAGAAAGTGTCTGCTGTAGTATAAATATAGCGGTAATAACAGATGTTCAGCGAACTAAAAAGAGATGGCGTAATGAGTCTCTGGTATCTTGTTTCTCCTTGGATCCAGCATCATTGGTTTAGAGGAATGAGGAGATAACTGAGTGGGTAAATGGGCATAGAGTTGAGAGATATGAGAAACTATCTGATTAATAAGAACTTGTGTTGCTATTGTTGGCTCAGACAAAGAATTGGGAAAAATAGGGCTTTCAGGTTGGTAAGAACTACAGAGAAGATTATCGTGATATTTGGAAGAGAAAAAATGAGGTTAGAAGAATTCAGGCAGACTCTTTGCTGAATGCAAGGCAGGCACAACTGCATTGACGGTATGCTTGTACACAAAATCGCTACAAAATAATTGTTGGTTCCGTTACAGACAGGAGAAAGTGTCTGCTGTATTGTAAATATAGTGGTTACAACAGATGTAAAAAAATAGAAGGAGA
>PNOF01000076.1 GCA_013824645.1 Syntrophus sp. (in: bacteria)
AAAGTCATTGTTTCATACAGGGAGCCACGGGCAATGTAACAGAATTGCACAAACTCCTTTTTGGAATTCCTTCCTTTTCCCTCAGCCAAATTCATTGATACAGATGTTGATGAAGCTTCAATTTGTTCAAAAAGTCGATAATGCCTTCTTCCTGTGTCGACTGTTTCAACAAGTTCGACAACCTTCACCGCAAAGTCAACAGCTCTATTCCAAACATCCAAATCTTCATAGCCAAATTTCGTCTATCTATCTCTTCGATCTTGTCACTTTCGCCTTTCAGCTTTAAGCTCCCTATCTATACATTATAAATATCCGGTTTATACCTTTTAAGGTTCTCATTTTCCCTGAACCATGCTATTGTTTTCTCTATTCCCTTCCGCAATGAAACTTCAGGCTTCCAGCCCGTCAACCGCTGTATTAGCGTGTTGTCGCTGAGTAACCTTTCCACTTCGCTTTTTTCAGGCCTTTTTCTTGAGTTTTCAGCAAAAATCTTGGCGTTAGGGTTAATCATTGAAATTATTAAATTTGCAAGATCGCCAATAGATATCTCCTGTCCTGAGCCAATGTTCACTTCCTTGCCAATCGCTTCATCGCATTCGGCAAGCGTAATAAACCCCTTGCATGTGTCACTCACGTAGTTCAGATCTCTTGTTGGATATGTAGAACCGAGATGGATATCTTCCTTTCCATTTAAGAGTTGGGTTACTATGGTAGGAATAACTGCCCGTGCTGATTGGCGGGGACCGTATGTGTTAAAGGGCCTTGCAATGACAACTGGCAATCCGAAAGACCGGCAAAAAGATTCAGCAATCTTATCTGCCCCTATTTTTGAAGCCGAATATGGCGACTGCCCCTGAAGGGGATGTTTCTCGTCAATAGGCACATACTGCGCTGTTCCATAAACTTCAGAAGTAGAGGTAACAATGACCCTCTCAATATTATAACCCCGACAAGCCTGAAGAATATTGAGAGTGCCTTTTACATTAGTATCCACATAAGTATCTGGAGAGTGGTAAGAAAATGGTATCCCAATTAATGCTGCAAGGTGAAAAACAATATCGACTCCCTTGACCGCCTGGCGAACACCGTTCGGGTCTCTAACGTCTCCTGTAAAAATATCTACCGAATTGAGCTTTTCCTTTGGAAATGTATCCAACCATCCCCAGGAATTAAAGGAATTGTAATAGACGAATGCCTTAACGTGGCAGCCTTCTTCAAGAAGGGCTTCAACAAGATGGCTCCCTATAAAACCATCAGCGCCGGTGACTAATATTTTTTGGTTTGTTAGATCCATTTCCCTTGAGCTCGGGCACTCGTTTCACTCCAATGATCTTAGGCAAGCAATCCTGGAAAGCTATACGCCAAGGTTTTATGGCTATTCCTGTAGTTTGGTAAAATTTGCTATCATTCAATACACTGAAACAAGGTCTCTTCGCCAGCCTCGGGAACTGATCTGACTTGATCGGCAGGACCTCAATACCCTTCACCCCGGCTTCTTCCAGAATGGCGCGTGAAAATTCGTACCAACTACAGTCCCCCCGTTCGTGATATGAAATATCCCCGTAGATCCATCCTCGACAAGCCGCTTGACGGCCGCCGCGAGATCACAGGTATAGGTAGGGGAGCCGAACTGATCATCCACAACTTTCAGAGTGCTTACAGTGGTTACCTTTTCAAGGATCGTCTTCACGAAATTTTTTCCCTTGGAGCCATAAAGCCAAGCGGTCCGAACAAGAAGGAAATTTCGGGACAATTCCTGCAGATACTTTTCTCCGGCAAGTTTCTACTCCCCATAAACGTTCATGGGCTGACGACATGCATCATCCTCACGATACGGCGTGTTTCCATCCCCTGCAAAGACGTAATCCGTGCTGAAGTGGACAATTTTAACATCCCCTTCCTGACAGGCCAAGTCCAGACTTTTAACCCCCTCCGCATTCACAGCAAAACACTTATCCCGGTTGGCTTCGCAGCCGTCAACATCGGCATAGGCTACTGCATTGATCACAACATCAGGACAGCTATGAACTACCCCGCAGCAGAGCTACGAGGTATCAGAACCTTTAAAGATCGAAAAGCATGAGCTGGCCCCTATGTATCTGACGGTATGTACGCCCCTGCTTCCGGACATATTCTTTGATTACTTTCTCATTGCCATATTGGCCTACTGTGTTCGCATAGTATCCACTCGTCCAGAAACTTCCGCCCCAGAGTTTTTTCTTTACTTCCGGATGAAGCCTGAAGATTTCTTTTGCGGTAATACTTTTGACGATTTGAACGATTCTTTGAGGAGAATAAGTTGGAACACTTTGGATGAGGAAATGGACATGATCTTCGTCGGCTCCAATCTCTACGAAATGCATCTCATGTCGTTCACCAATACCCATACTGACCTCTTTGAGCGTATGCTCCACTTCTTCTGTAAAGACCTTTCTTCTATACTTCGCGGGACACACTATATGATAAAGGAGAAGAGTTTTATTGTGCCGTTTATAGATATGATCACTCATCCACCTATTCTACTGCAAAATGCCATCGCTATGTCCAAAAAAGGCATCCGCGCAGCAGAGCTGCGTGGAATATTCTGATTCAACAACCAGACATCGACAATCGTCTGCGGAGGCAATATCAAAATCCAGAATGTCTTTCCCGACAACCTCGTGATCCAATCTTAGCATGGAAAACAGATAGCTGCCCAACATCCCTTCGGACCCTAAAAACATAATTCTCATATCAAGTCACACTCAACGGAAGGTTTGAATTTTCCGAATCACATAATAGCATGGCATATGCCCGTTATGCTTACTCCCACTATATAATAATCAACATTACTCATTCTTTATATGCTCCAATTCACTGGTCACTTCATAAAAGATAAAAGGCTCTTTTATTCTTGTGAAGAAAGCTCTATCAGGAAGAACCTCTAATTTTTCGTCAAATAAAGCATTAATAACATATCTAAATAGATTAACGGATGTAATTATTTCGGGCATTACAATGCCCTGCGGTAAATATATTGCCTGTAAAATCCCATACTGCGCATCGAGGAATTCAAGTGGCGGTCTTTTGAGGTCTAATAGATAATCTCCAATAATATACCCATGCCCATGATCTGCTTGTATGATAATGACTGCACGGGGGTCGCGGCGCCTTAGACTATCAACTATTTCGATAATCTGTGTCCCGATAAACCTTACCTGATTTATATAGCCTCGCTTATTTTCATATCTTCCGAAAGCACTATCAAGAAGTGATGGTTTGGAACCATCGGCATTAAATATATACGGTGGATGCGGGCAAATAATATGTGAATATATAAATGCTGGTTTCTCTGGCACATTGAACAACTTCAGCTCTTCTATGTTCGTCAATCGCTTATTGCGCAACGCATCGGCCGTAATTTCGAATTCAATTACCCGTAAAATAGAGACATGGACAACCATAGAAAAAAAATCATTTGATAATAGATTATAGATGCCTTTTGTGTTTATATAGTTATTAAACTTCTGCTCTACGTGCACAACATCATACCCTTCGGAATTGAAACGTTGCATTACTTCATTCTGTTCTAAAATCTCGCTTAAATAACCTCCTTTACTCATGGCATCGATAAATCCCCTATCCTCATGTATATATCGCATGTTTAGTGTAGAACCGATGGACAGTGCTGTAAAAGGGTAATTAGCGTAGGCATTCCTATTGACTGAAAACCCACGCCCACGCAAAGCTTCTACAACGCGACTATCATCCCAACCATAGTATTTCTTAAGAACTTTATGGCTTGCGTAACTATCAAAAAATAAACAGTAGACATTAGGTTTGAGAATATTTTTTCGGCTATGTAATGCCGGATGTGCTTCCCTTTTAATATCGGATTTATTAACTTCTACATTCGTTTTTATTCCAAATGTTGCCCTATCGAAGCTAATCAATGCCGTCAAGGCTGCCACTATAACTAATCCCAAGCTGAAGATATTTAAAAAGTATGTTATTGTTTCAATATATTTCCTACACCACAGGCTGCGGATAATCCATAAAGTACTTGCGATAATAATCAGAGCATAAAGGACGAGCAGAAATTTATTGCGCCCTATTACCCAACCCGCAATCGGTAATCCCGGGACAATGTCATATAAACGACCATATGCAAAAAAAAGGAAACAGTAAAAAGTAACAAATATAGCGGCTCGCTTAATATCTTTCGTAATAAATGAAAACAACAGGAACATGACGGCAGTAATGATTACAGCCATTAATAAAACAAGCATTGCGGAGCTTATCTTTGCTATGTTTACATTAGCTGCATAGATAGTGAGTATTTGGAAAGTTACAACCAAAAAGGAGTGAAATGGCAATGCTTGCAACTTATTTGATTTCAGTATGTTAAATGGCATTAATTACGTTTCTCGATTATCTTACAGGGCAGAAAGCAGATATAGCGTCCGTTGCGTATCCACTATTGTCTCACTCCTGAGGATTGAAAAATAATCTCCGAAGGAAGTTTCGAAATGCTCCTGATTATAGTGGGTAAAGATATCCTCCCGAGTGCGGAGCAGCCTTTGAACCTGTGAGTCATTCTTGGGAACAAATTCGATAATCAAAAACCGGCATATCCGGCTTAAAAAAGCGGCTATATTACCGAAAGGCAGATTATTGGAAATTGCCAGATGGTGAATCAGGGCTAACGCAAGAACTGCGTCGGCTTGTCCTCGCTCGACCAGAGAATCGCGTTCTTCATGTGCCCAACCAATTGCCGGGCTAGGGTTAGTCAGGTCCAGACACAACGGCAACATCTTTGATTCATTGGTTCCCCGCATCTGACGGTAATTCTTCTCCACTGCGGCCGGATCAACATCAAAGGCGATCGTTTCAATGCCTTTGTCTGTTGAGATTCGGCTGAAAACTCCGGTATTGGCTCCAAGATCCCAGACAATGCGAGGCTTGCTTTCACTGAGATATGCTTCTACCAGTTCTTTCTTGTGATTCATGGCTTCTTGCGAATAGTTTGTATCTTCATAGTATTCAGCCCATTCCGTCCCTTTAGGCTGCCACTTCATGTCAGTAATGGCTGATTCCAGGTGATGGATCAGGGCGATGAGGGATTGTTTGCTCACTTTTCTTTTGGAATTTTCCGATCTATCGGAATCTGGTTTATTCTGGATTCCCGCATTCGCGGGAATGACAAAAGATTGAGAAAAAGGCGCAGTTCCTACTTTCTCATATCGCTTTTGCGCTTTTGCATGGAGATGGATGTGGGACACGAGTGCGAATTTAAACCAACTCGAAACAGGAAGAAGCTTGCTTGCGAGATCAAGAGAAAGACCATCTATGTATATCCTCATGAGTTGGCCGAGACGGACATCACGGAAAGCCATCAAAGAAAGTGGTGCCAGGAAATGCTGACAAAACTGACGATAGGCGACCCAAGGCTGATTTTCTTTATATATTTCAAAGGAAAGGGTGTCAATGAGTATTGGTTTACCTTTGTGAAACTGCATGTTGTATGCGCTTGCATCTTTTAACGCCATGCCGTATTCAAGGGCTATTTTTTGAATCTTCAACGATGTGACTGCTGCATCCCTCAATTGACTGAAACACCATTCATAGGGATAGGAGATGAAGGGAACAACTTCCGGCTGAATGATCTTGTATGTACTATCAGACTCGTCAGTAAAAGACTGAATTTCCTCGTGAGGAATCAACAAATCCTCTGCAACCAGTTTGTTATACAGGCCTGATTGCATAAGATGATCATAGTTTTGTTGATAGAGATTACTAATAGATCTAAAGAGCGTACCGTTGTCAACAAAGAGAAATCCACTCGGATCCCTGAAAGAACTTGGTAGATGATTGATTCCAACCCTCATGCATTTATGGTTAAGGTTTCTTGGAGAAGTGATTGGCAAAGAACGCTTTGATTCTTTGCCAGAACATTTTAATGGCAAATAGTCCGCCGATAACAGCGGCTACAAGGACTTGAAACACATAACTTCCGGTCCCCGGATCGAGATAAGCGTATACGTCGGTTACAGAAACGAGGTGGCAGATAACCATGCATACAGCCAAGCATTTAAGGCTATTTTGAATTTTGAATTTTGAATTTTGAATTGAATGCATGATTACTCCTAATTTATTCTTGTTTTCCTTGCAATTGAAGTCGGACCATAAAGAGGCCGGTTACAGGTCATGAGGTTCATTAAACAATCAAAACCATAGAGCTTATCTCACGCCCACTCCCCCGTTTTTAAACGGGGTCGTTCGAGTTGCAGAGCTCGCAGAGAGGGATATTTTTATGCCGGCATGGGAGAGGGATTCATCCCGGCAAACCCGTACGCCCGTGCGGGTAATATTTACTTCTTTCCCTTTAAGAAGGATCTCTTTCATTGGCGGGGAGGAGGAGTATCGGAGCTCCGATACTATTTATCATATTGATATTATTAAGCTATTAACATCGCTCAAAAAGTTTTGCCCTCTGAGAAAACATTTGATTGCTTCTTTTCACCACGCTCCGTTCCGGGCTTCGGCTCATACGCTCCCAACAATGATATTGGTTTCCCTTTTTTGTACTCGGACAACACCGATTATTTTCATTTCCCCTCATTGGTTGAAGCATGGAACTACGAGAGATCGACAAGATAGCGCTTGATCACCTCATGTAACTCGCATGCTTCGTCAATAGTCTGCTGAGCTTTTTCAGCACTGACTGCATGCATGCTGCCATAATCTCCTGTATTCCGTAGATCAAAAGCACCCATAATGAAGCGATGGAACCGGATATCGAATATACCTGACTTGATGAACTCCTTGCCAAAGGCGGCAATAACTGCTGAGTGCTTGTTGAAGGAATGCTCACGGCTCAATAACAGGGCTTCTACAGCATAAAACATGGCGTAGTAAGCCCGACTGGCTGAAAAATCAACATAGTTGTCACGCAGCAGCAAGCTTGCCGCGTCAATGCTTTGTGCTGATTTTTGTAGAAGGTCATGGATAGCGTCAGTCATAACCGCATCCCTTCTTTTTGAACATTCAGAATGAGAGGTGTCTTCAGGGTGTGATACGCGGTGTAGTCCATCGGGATAATCGAAACAACTGTGTCATATTTTAGAGAAAGGTCACAAATAATTGGCATATACCTGTCCCTCTCCGCACCGGGGTTGTCCAAGTGGTCGAGCAAAAGGAGCAAATCGATGTCAGACCCCTTAGAATAATCACCACGGGCATATGAGCCAAACAGAATAATCTCTCGCAACTGGCGTGGATAAATGCTTTGGAGTTGTTCTTTCATCTCGGAAAGAACACGTGTAATTTTCATCGATAGTTTTTTTCGCATCTTCAGTACACCCTTCTGCATGCTGTGGTTAGCACCCTCTGTACAAATAACTTAAACCATACACTGCACATAAAGCAGACTGACAAGCCCTGCCCCCTCATATGTTTGGGACAATCTTAGGTTTTTGTGCCACAGATTTCATAGCTGCACTGATTGCTGTCTTGAGATGGGTCATGGCGTCGGTAATTGCGGCTTTATCACTTTCAGTCCAATCCGTAATGTTTAGGTCCTTAAGTTTCTCAGTTATTTTGTTTAACGATTCTATTAACGCCTGAACAGGGGCAGCCTTTGCCTTTTTCTGTTTTCCTGCCTGTTGTTTTTTATAAGCTGAGAGCGGAGGGCGGAGAGCCAAATAAGCAAGGAGCTAAGGGCGGAGAGCAGAGAGTTTGATCAATGAATGAAAAATACATCTTACTCTAAGCTCTGTGCTCCCGGCTCTGTGCTATTAAAGCTCCACGATCTGTGCTGCCATTAAGGGAACGGGAAAATGAGGTGATCATCCTGCAAAGCTCATCAAGGTCTTTTACAACCTCATCCTTTATATGCTCGTTGATAAGTTTCTCGTTGGTAAACATTATTACCATACTTGCATTTTCAAATGTTGATCTTCTTGCAATATTGAGGAACTGAATAAACTCTTTCTTTGAAGTACTTCCTGAACCTTCGGCAATATTGTTTGGCATTGAAAGTCCAGCGCCCCTCAACTGGTCGGCAAAGCGATAAAGCTTTTTCTCTTCCAGCGTATCAGCTATCCTGAATAGTTTTGTTGCTATTTTGCATGCCCTTTGCCATATATCAAGGTTCTCAAAGCGAAACTTTATTCCTTTGCTTTTTTCCATCTCTTGACTCTTGACTCTTGACTCTTGGCTCTCTGCTCTTGGCTCTCTGCTCTTAACGGCGTGGCTGATTAGGGTCCGGGAGAAGATAGGAAAGATCAAGGTTGTAAAGCTGGCCTTTTTCATAGGTTACAGATTGTTCTTTGTCCATTTAGTTTCCCCCCTTCTTTTTCAAGTACCGTTTTGAGTTTTGAATTTTAAGTTTTGAGTTAATAAAACAGTTATTAATTCATTAAGGTAGTGGGTTAAAAGTATGTTCAACCCTGAACATAACGGGTTTGGTTTTTTCGTTTTTGGGACCTTCTTGACTATATCTTGGCAAATCCGCTTCGACAAAATCTATCTCCGAATCGTCCGGTATAATGTCCAGTATATTTGGCTCATTAATAATCTTTCTCATAAAATCGAATGTCAGGCTGATATTTTTTTTGACAATATCATCATTTGTCATATCTTCTAATCCTCTTCTTATATCTTTCTTTGTACCATCTCCAGCGGTCTTTAATGTCTTGCTCAGCATATTGCAACGCGTCTGACGGGCCATGCCTCTAATCGACGTCACCGTTTATACTATCTTTCATTGAGCTCTTCGCGATTGAAATGTTTGTACTCATCGACTATGAAGCTATCACTCAGGAATTCAGCAAATCCCTTTCGTTGTTTTTTTGCTGGTCTGATTTCGATCTCCAGGTCCAAACCGATAAATTCAGGGGGTATATGGATGTATCGAGAAATATTTGCGCCTTTTTCAATCGTTTTATAGCTTTTCATTATTATTACCTCCTTCGAGATAGAGCTTATCTCACGCCCACTCCCCCGTTTTTTAACGGGGTCGTTCGAGACGCAGAGTTCGCAGAGAAGGCATGTTTTAATGCCGGTATGGGAGAAGGATTCATCCCGGCAAACCCGTACGCCCTTGCGGGTATATAGCTGCTTCTGTTCGCCTCACTGCTCGAACAGTTCACGAATAAGTTTTTGTTTTGATGTCTTCAGATATTCGGCGATATCGTTCAGAATGCTATTTAAGGTTCCCATCTTAGTCGGTTGATGATCCGGAATGGTAATCCTGTGTTCGGTTTGTTGATACGTTGTAATGAACTACCCCGCGGCAAGCTACGGGGTATCAAAGACAAGACAAAAGCATGAGAACTGTCTCGAAACAAGCTTAGGGGTATGGACCCGCGGGGCAATCAACCTGATATGACTTCCCGTTTCCCTTACAATTTTGTATTCGTATCTGTTAAGAAGTTTTGCCAGTTCTCTACCGGAGATATCCCTTGGTATTTTAGGCATATGCGAACATCTCGTCATGAACGATATGGAGCCGTATTATCCCTGGAATATCTTTTTTTGTATCAAAATGGCATTCAAGTGCATCTTTAATGTTGTTCTTCAGGGCTTCGAAGGTGTCACCTTGAACAAAAATGGATTGCCCGAGCGCCTTAGCGTTATATCCGCCCTCAGGATCTTCCTCTACTA
>PNOF01000077.1 GCA_013824645.1 Syntrophus sp. (in: bacteria)
TACGATAAAACGCTCGAATTCTCTCCAATAATTGTACAGACTCTCCACAAAAACCTGTAACAGCGATGGTTTGGCAACGAACCGTTCCCCTTCTTCTATTAATTTCGGAACGGCCTCAAGCGTCATTTTGCCAAGAACCTGGAATACCCGAATAAGCTTCTGAATATCAGCATGCCCAATCTCTTGGATTTGTTTGCCGAATATCTGAAGGAGTGGAGATTGCTTACGCTTCAAATCATTGACAAAACGCGTGACCACCTCATAAAACAATTCGCTTGACATCAGTTCTTCCGGGGTCTCACATACTCTGTCGCGTAAGAAGATAATAACCTTCTTATTGACAAATCTGAATGTTCCTTGAATTTCCATATTAGGTTCTCCTTAAAGTTGTATCCTCAAAAGGACGACTCAAACAGCTGCCGACCATATAATTGCATAGTTTTATGGATATTATCAATGTTGATAATATTATTCTATCAACAACTGGTAAATTCAAGCAGTTTCCGTTCCATTGCTCCCCGGCGCTCAAGTATGTCGATGTCTGCCATTGAAGTGTATCTTGATTGCGATTTTAATGATAACCACTTGCAACATGCTATGTCGAGACATGAGGCTGAATTGAGGATAACAGGAAGAAAAGGATCGACGATGTTAACTGCAAAGTATTCAAATCAACCGGTTTTGGAACCCGAGAATTTACGAGAGAAAGTGTTACCTATGTGTCCGTTCGGTTAGCTAATCACTTTTAGGGCTATGCCTTGTCAGCGAAGGCAGCAAGTTCTCTTGCCATCCTTTTCAGTGAGTCAGTCATATCAATATACAGATACGAAGCCTTGGGCGTGCATACGCCGGTAATGATTCGGTTCTGATGGACAGTGTCAAAATCATCTATGATCTTCCCGACTTTTTCCAGATCAGCTTGTATCTGTTTCTTAAGTAAAGGATTTTTGGTCATACAATAATCTTTAACATTGATGAATTCTGCCTCGACTGCCACCATGATTTGCTTTATTTCATCAAGTGCTTTCTGGTTAAAGAGTATGTTGCCTTCAACTTTTGTTTCCATCTTATCGACAAGGTTATCGAGAGCCAATGCAACGCGCTGAAGGTGGGGAAGCGCAATCACAAACTTTATTTCTGCTTCATTTTTATCTTTGTCCTCGACGAGTTTATGTATCTCGGGGAGCTGTTTTTTTAAGGATTCCCTGAACGCTAGTTTGCTCTCCTTGAGGAGGTTAATTTTCTGGCCTACAAAACCTCTATATATGTTGTGTAAGATTGGCACTGTTTCCTCAAAAAGTTTACTAACCCCACCGGTAATTTCTCGTTCCTCCATGTGTTTTCCTCCTACGCAAACTTATTTCATTGCCTTCCTTTTTATATAGCACAAGAATGATCTCTTGTCAGTGATATACAGAAAATAGATATATATTGAGATGCTGTGATTATGAACATCAAATCTTAATAAGGAGGTGCCATATGGGATTATACTGTGGAATTGATCTTCTTGTAAAAAGTAGTTACCTTGCCATCATTGCAGTTTGAAAGCTGTTATTAATCCTAAATGGCTGTCCCTGTTTGTTTCAGGAAGCACATCGTGGTTGCTTGATTTATTCCCAAGAGTATGGATCTTGGAGGCACGAGCATTGATCGGTAATAAGGAAAACCGTTCATAGAAGCTATTAAAATATTGAAGTTCCCTCACCCCTCCCTAATCGGATTTGGGATAGCAATGAAGAAATAGACAATAATACATACTGTGGCAATACCTGTGACGATGAATGTCACGGCGGCGCCGAATTGATACCAGATCAGTCCTGCAAATGCGCTTGCCAGCATTGTGCAGATGCTCTGAATGCCTGAATAAGTCCCTATTGCTGTTGCTGTATCTTTTTTGTCAATAATATTGCTGATCCAGGCTTTTGAAATCCCCTCTGTTGTTGCTCCATAAATGCCATAGAGAAAAAACAGTCCGAAATAAACAGAGATATTTGTCTTGGCAGACATTCCGAAGTACACTGTTGCGAACAATACAAGCCCAATGATAAAAATCTTTTTTAAGCCAACCTTATCTGCAATAATACCTGCCGGAAAAGCAAATAGAGCATATACAAGGTTATAGAAAATATAGACGCCAATTACCATTGTGTCGCTTAGGCCTGATTCCTTCGCCCTTAATAGAAGAAACACGTCTGAACTGTTAAAAAGGGTAAACGTCAATAGCCCGATAACGACTTTGCGATAGAGCAACGGGCTTTCTTTCCAATAACCGAGAAAAGAAAAGAACGGTAATGAGTTTTTGTGTGCTGATGTTTTTTGTACGGTATCTTTGAGGTAAAACGAGGTCAATACAGCGAGAAGTCCCGGAATAAATGCGATAATAAATAATGTTCTATAGTCCTGCGGATAAATATACAGATAAAGCAAGGCAAGGGCAGGTCCCAATACTGCGCCAAGGGTATCCAGAGAACGGTGAAAGCCAAAAACCTTCCCCTTGGTTGCAGGCGTTGCCTCCTGAGAGAGAATTGCATCTCTTGCGCCGGTCCGTATCCCTTTCCCGAATCGGTCGAGGGTCCGGGCAAAGAAAATCCAAAGGGGATAAAGGAAAAACCCCATCATTGGTTTAGAAATGGCGCTTAAGGAATACCCTATTTGTACGAAGGGCATCCGTCTGCGCGAGTGATCAGAAAGTTTGCCGAAATATCCTTTACTCAGTCCTGCCGTTGCTTCTGCAACACCTTCAAGCAGTCCGATGAGAACAATTGAAAAGCCAATACTCTTCAAATAAATGGGCATCACAGGGTAAAGCATTTCGCTCGCTGTGTCGGTGAACAAACTTACAAGTGATAAAATCCAAACAGTTTTTGTAATATATTTCAAAGTCAGGGTCCTTTTTCTCTCATGTTTATAAAGTACTCTGCGTTATTAACGATTGTGTTATTGCCTGAATGAAAAGTCAATAAGATTCTGGAGAGGTAAACAAGGGAGGATCACTCGCCTATGATCTTTACCAGGACACGCTTCTTGCGCCTACCATCGAATTCACCATAGAAAATCTGTTCCCAGGGGCCGAAGTCGAGCTTTCCTTTTGTTATGGCAACGATGGCTTCCCTGCCCATGATCTGTCGTTTCAGGTGGCCATCGGCATTGTCTTCGCCAACATTGTGACGGTATTGGGAGACTGGTTCGTGAGGAGCAAGCTTTTCAAGCCACACCTCAAAATCATGATGAAGCCCTGACTCGTCGTCATTGACGAAAACAGAGGCTGTTATGTGCATTGCGTTTATTAATATTATCCCCTCGGTTATTCCGCTTTCCCTGAGACACTCTTCGATTTGAGAGGTGATGTTGATGAAAGCCCTTCTTGTCGGCACGTTGAACCATAACTCTTTCCGGTAGCTTTTCACTCGATTTCCCTTCTACTCCTTTTGACATGTTTGGACATGATTTGCAAGAAAAATAGTGACCGCCGGGAAATGTGCTCCGAGAAAAGAAGCCTTTTTTATATATGCTCTTTAATAGAAGCACCGATACTTTTCCAACGGGAGGAAGCGGCATTCTTTATGTCGATTGTAGTTATCTGATTGCAACTTGGTATCACATGGTAAAGAGGGAGACAAACCATGAAACGGTAAGTTTTGCAGGGGTCTATCTTCAGGGGAAAGAAAGTTTTACGCAAAGAAGCAATGTATACCCTGTTTCGAACGGTAATGGTTGCCAAAGGTCGAGTCAAACCCTTGGGGTCGTCCCCCGGCAAAGCCGGGGGCTTACCGAATTTATCTAATTTACCACTCTTGTACTTGAGGGGTTTTAAGCTATAAATCAGGACTGTTAATGGCCGCCCAATACGTCAGGAACTGCCATTGTGTCAAGAACTACTTTGGCGGGTAAGCTAAAGACGTTATCAGGCGCCCCGTTTTTTATATTCTTATACTCAACACTCCATTTTCCATTTACATTGGCTATCTTTACGGGAAAACGTATGTCTGTTGCGAACCACTGATGATATGTCTCATTCTTGTTCCCCTGTTTTACGGTAACCTCATATTTTTTTGTCGGATGACCACCTATGGTTTCAGCGCCAATCTCCTTCCTGCTTACTTCACCGAATATCTTTTCTTCTGTCCATGGTTTAAGGGCTGGTGTCAGCTTTGCCTCAATATAGGTATTTTCAGCGCCGTTAATCTCCCATAGAAGACCCTTATCCCCCCTTACAATCGTGTAAATGGGCGTACCTCCTTTTTCTACGCGATACTTGTTGTCCTTTACATAAAGTTTGCCATTCCTCATAATCTTCCCTTCTTTTGTGATCCTGTCTGCCGTAATGTCAATTGCAAATGCATATGAAAGCATTGCAATCACACATAAGAGCGCGCACCCCGATACCATCAAATACCTTCTCATTGCCTTCCTCCTGTTTATTTAATTGGTGGGTTTTGTCAAAGGATTACCGTTATTTTTCACAAAACCTTTTTAGTTGTATACCTTAGCTCAAAAGAGCCTGCCTGCTTTTCAGGCAGGCTCTTTTGACTGGGCTACTGATTACCAAAGTTCACTGTTTACATGCCCCGATTGAACCAACCTTGCATCCTTTGCCGTTGGTCCATGTTGCCTGATCAAGGAAAATCTTGCTGAGGTTTGCCTTCGATACGTTAGCGCCGGACAAATTTGCATTAGAAAGATTAGAATTAGAAAGATTAGAATTGGAAAGATTTGCATTAGAAAGATTAGAATTGGCGAGCATTGCATTCGATAGATCCGCCCCGGAGAGATTCGCGCCGGATAGATCAGCATATTCCAGATACAGATTACTCAATGTTGCCCCTGAAAGGTCACACTTCTTGCAGTTGTTTGTTTTTTTCAGAGTCTGGACCTGCTTTTCATCAAATCCGTAAAGCATTGTCGAGGTAACAAAAAAACTGAAAACTACCATAACAACGATCAACATTCCTTTTCCTCTGCACATAAAAACCCCCTTTGATTTATTTGAAAACACCCAATAAAAAAGCCGTCACCTGAAGACTTATGCTTCAGGTGGCGGCCCGACCATCCTACATGATTACCTCCAGAGACATGAAATATCTCTGAACCCATTCAGATATTCAGTTGTAAGTTTTTACTATGTCATAAAATATTTATATATCCTTGTGGAAAAGAAAGTCAAGTTTTTTGTTTTAATGCGTTTAAAAACAGTCTCCCTTGAGCCCCTCCGGAAATGATTTTTCTCATTTCATCACCGCAGATGCTGTTACAACTATCGACTCCTGGATAATCCAAACACAAACACCTGCATCCATACCTGACCTGATGTAGCGGGGACGAAATTTGGAACGATTCGTGGTGACCTGAATGTCTCTATGGAGTGAGTGAATATTTACCGTCCGCCGGTCTTTACATATAATTATTTTGTTGATAATCAAAAAGAGATTGAATATAGTTAGAAACGGGAAATGTCTCTCTTCAAAATTATTCAGGCATTCACACACTAAAGTTAAGGGGGTTATGGGTATTATGGAATTTACACAGATTGTAGCATGCATAATTTTTCTCGTCAGCATTATTCTTGTCATTACCGGGTGGATCGACAGCGTCCTCGCTGCCCTCCTGGGTATTATCTTCATGATTTATTTCGGTATCATGACCGACATCGACGCCTTTAAGATCGTTGACTGGAATGTCATAGCCATCTTGCTCAGTATCTGGATCATCTCGGGGTATTTCGGGAAGTCCGGTGTCCCGGATTTTCTGGCAGCCATTATTCTGAAAGCATCAAAGGGCAACATAGCGCTCTTTGTTACCGCTCTCGGCATGCTGGCCGGTTTCGTCTCCATGCTGATTGATAATGTCGTTGTCGTGCTCATGTTCGCGCCGGTGGTATTCCACGCGTGCAGGAGATTCAAGTTTGCCGCCTTCGGGCCGGTGCTCTTCGTCGGCTTGTGCGCGAACTTTATGGGCACCGCCATGCTCCTGGGCGATCTGCCTCCTCAGATGCTTCACAGTGTCTCAGGCATCGAGTTCAGCGGCTTCATCTGGTATATGGGCAGGCCATCATCCTTTTTTATTCTCACCTTTTCTTATATTTTCACCTGCGCCTTTTTCTACTGGAAGTTCTCGAAGCAGTACAAGGGTATTAGAATGGATATGGCATCTATGGCTGGAGAAAAGCCCCTCGATCACATCAAGGATAAACCCTTTGCCATTATCACCTGCACCATCTTTGTCCTTACCATTCTCGCCATGGCATTCCGTCCCATTTTCGGCTACACCCTTGGTTTTATCGCCATGTGGGGCGCCATATTCATTATTCTCTTTTTTGAGATATTCAAGGAAAAATTTTCCGTTGAAATCCCCGATGTGGAACATGTGCTTGCCGAACTCGACTGGAGAGCAGTCTTTTTCTATGTGTCGCTCTTCGCCCTCGTAGGAGGCCTCGAACATTCAGGGGTCATCAAGATCGTTTCCGACGCCATCACCCCCTTGATTAAGGAGAGTCTGATCGTGGGAAGCACGGTGCTTTTTTGGGTGACAGCGCCCATAGTTGGTATAGTGGAACATGACGCTTATATCCTTACCATGCTCTATGTCATACGTGACCTTGCCACTTCAACAGGTGTCAATCCATGGCCCCTCTACTGGATGCTCCTCTGGGCAGGCACACTGGGAAGCAACCTCACCATCGCAGGCGCCCCTGCCCTCTTTGTCGCGAAGAGCATGGGAGAGAAAGAAGACCAGCGTACGGTATCGCTCAAAGAGTTCCTTGGCATCACTGCACCCTATGTGATTATATCTCTTATCTGCTGTTATATCCCGGCAATGATCGTATGGGTTATCCCCTTTGCGAAGTAGGAGGCAGTCATGGCGATTCTAACGATATCAAGAGAGTTTGGAAGCGGTGGACGGGAAATCGGCAAAGCAGTGGCCGAAGTCATGGGCTATGATTATGTGGACAGGAAAAGGGTCCTGGAGGACATGAGCAAGGCCGGTAGCGTCTGGGAAGAAAAGGCAAAACACTTCGATGAGAACTATCCCACTCTCTGGGAGAGAAACGATTGGGCTTATAAGGGATTTGTCGCACTCAACCAGAGTCATTTTCTGAATTACGCTCTAAAGGGTAACGCAGTGCTCATGGGACGGGGCGGCAACTTCCTCCTCAAGCAGTTTCCTTTTGTGCTGAAAGTCCGTACAATAGCGCCCATGGAGAAACGGGTCGAGCGAATCATGGCAAGAGAAGATATCAACAGCGAGAATGCGGCATGGCTTATCGAAAAAGCAGACAGCGAGATGTCGAAGGCAGTCTATCTCATCTACGGACGAAACTGGGACGACCCCGAAGAATATGATCTCGTTTTCGACACATCAAAGCAGAGCCAGGATGAGATTGTCGCTGTTATAAAAAGAGCGCTCCTGGAGAAGGACACGCACAATACCCCGGAGGCCAGACAGACCCTGGAAATAAGGGCCCTTGCGGAAAAGATCAAGGCGGCCATCCTGACAGACCCCTCCTTTGTCCTCTCCATGCTGGATGTTGATCCCGTTGAGGAAAGTCTCGCCAAATATGGTCTTGTCATCCGTGGGATTGTCCATGAACATGAAAACATCGAAGGTATTCAGGCATTAGCCCGGAAATTGGCCGGTGAAATACCGATAGAGTCACATCTTCAGTACAGGATGTATCCGAGGTTCGGCAGCCGGTAGTCGTTGAATATTGAACTTTATAGCGCGGGTCTTGCATCACAGGCAACAGCCTGTAATCGCAAGATCCGCTCATATCTCGTGCCAACTCACTCTTAAAGGTTAAATTATTATCAGATAGTGCAATACCGCCTTATAAGGTAACAAAATTATCACGAAAAGAGGTTACGTTATGGCTGGTTCTATACACAAATTTTCGAGTGGTTTTTTTCAGTTCCTCTTGTGCGGTGACCACAGGGGACTGTACAAGACAGGGCGATGGATTTTTGGTTGACACCCCAATGATTATGCGATAATCTTCTCAAACATTTATCTTATATACACATCTTGCCATTACCTTTGACCACAGGAGGTCCAGATAAAAGATCCCTCCAAAACACATCCGGAACTCATCAAAGAGATATCCCTCCTGAAGCAGAGAATCCAGGAGCTGGAACAATCGGCATCAGACCACAGACAGACAGGGAAAGCGCTACAGGCAAGCGAAGCCAAATACCGCTCCATCTTTGAAAATGCGGTAGAAGGCATCTTCCAGACCACACCGGAAGGAAGATTAATCTCTGCAAACCTTGCTCTGGCAAAGCTCTTCGGATATGACTCCCCCCAGGAATACATGGAGCAGATCACCGATATCGGCAGACAGCATTATGTGAATCCGGAAGACCGTGAAACCTACAAAAACATCCTTGAAGCGGAGGGGGTTGCTAAGGGATTTGAGACACAACTCCTCAACAAAGATGGAAACTCCATCTGGGTATCCATAACCTCCAGGATGGTCAGAAATGATGCTGGAGAGGTCCTCCACTATGAAGGAAACATGGAGAACATCACCCAGCGCAAAGAGGCTGAAGAGGCACTGAAACAATCAGAAACCAATATGTCCAATATTATCAATTTTCTTCCTGACGCTACCTTCGCGATAAACCTTGAAGGGAAAATTATCTTATGGAACAGGGCTATCGAAGAGATGACCGGTTTTCCCGCACATTTAATGCTCGGCAAAGGTGACTATGAATATGCCATACCCTTTTACGGGGAACGGCGTCCTATCCTCATCAACTTCTTATTCTCATGGAACGAAGGTATTGAAAAACAGTATTCCTTCATACACAAGGAGGGTGACACTCTCTTCACAGAAACGGACATGCCGTGTGTCCGTGGACAAGTCCGGACTCTCTGGGCCAAGGCAAGCCCTCTTCGTGGTGATCAGGGAAAGATCATCGGCGCTATTGAATCTGTCCGCGATATCTCCGATCGCAGGCAGACAGAAGAAGCCCTGAAGTTAAGCGAACAAAAATACCGCTCCATCTTTCAAAATGCTGTCATGGGAATTTTCCGAACCACTCCGGATGGTTATTACCTGAGTATCAACCCTGCCGGAGCTAAGATGTACGGTTATGAGTCGGAAGAAGAAATGATACAGTCGGTCACAGACATGGCTCATCAGATATATGTTCATCCCGAAGACCGGAAACGATTGAAAGAACTACTGGAAATCAATGGATTTGTTGAAGGTTTCGAATCAGCGCATTACACAAAAGACGGAAGCACCATATGGGTCTTCATGAATTTACGTGTTATCCATGATAATTCGGGCGCCATACTTTACTATGAAACCACTTCTCAGAACATCACTTCCCGCAGGCAGGCTGAAGAAGCGCTACAGACAAGCGAAACCCAATACCGCTCCCTCTTTGAAAATGCCATAGAAGGCGTTTTCCAGACCACACCGGAA
>PNOF01000078.1 GCA_013824645.1 Syntrophus sp. (in: bacteria)
GAGGCACTATTTATCACCATAAGGAGGCCAGATGAAAGACCCATCCAGGACACATCCGGAATTAATCGAAGAGATATCCTTCTTAAAACAGAGAATCAAAGAACTGGAACATACGGAATCAGAGCGCCTGTCTGCCAAACAGGCAGGCAAGCGGGCGGAGGAGGCGCTGAGGGAGAGCGAATCCAAATTCCGGACCCTTTTTGAGTCTGCCAACGATGCTATTTTCTCGATGGATCAGGATATCTTTATTGACTGCAACTCAAAGACCCTGGAGATGTTTGGTTGTACCAGGGAACAGATCATCGGGCAGCCTCCTTACCGGTTCTCCCCGGAAGTTCAGCCTGATGGAAGCAAATCCATGGAGAAAGCACAGGAGAAGATCGATGCGGCGCTCAGAGGTCAGCCGCAGTTCTTTGAATGGAAGCACAGTCGTTACGATGGGACTCTGTTTGATGCAGAGGTCGGCCTGAACGCCTTCAGCGATATGGGTAAATATTACCTTCAGACTATTGTTCGCGACATCACCGAGCGCAAGAGAATGGAAAGTAAAATGCAGGAAAGCGAACAAAAATTCCGTACTCTCTTTGAAGATTCAATAGATGCAATCTATATCACAACAAAAGAAGGGAGATTCATTGACTTCAACCGGGCATATCTGGAACTGTTCGGCTACACAAAGGAAGAGATGGTTACCATACATGCAAAAGACACATACATGAATTCCGCCGACAGAAACATGTTCAAAAAGACGATGGAGGAAAAGGGTTCGGTAAGGGATTACGAGGTAAAACTCCGCAGGAAGGATGGTCAGCAGATGGATTGTATTATTACAGCTACAACCAGATATGCCGATGATGGAAACATATCAGGGTCTCAGGGGATAATCAAGGACATCACCGAGCGAAAGAGGATGGAACAGCAACTCCACACCATGTCCCTTACAGATGAACTCACGGGTCTCTATAACAGAAGGGGATTCTTCACCCTTGCCCAGCAGCAGTTGAAGGTAACAGAGAGGACAAAGAAAGACCTGCTCCTCTTCTTTGTTGATCTGGATAAGATGAAACATCTTAATGACACATTGGGTCATCAGGAAGGAGATAATGCACTTGTTGAGATTGCAACTATCCTCAAAGAGGTATTCAGGGAATCAGATATCATGGGCCGTATAGGAGGGGATGAATTTGCAATCCTTGCAATAGATACCAACGATGAAACCAGGGAAGTTCTCATAATGCGTCTGCACAATACCCTTGATAATTACAACAGACCTGAAGGGAGAAACTACACGCTTTCCCTGAGCATAGGCATAGCCCACTATGACCCTGAAACCCCCGCAGCTCTTGATGAACTTATGGCTCAGGCAGATACATTGATGTACGAGGAAAAAAGGAAAAAGTGTTGTTAAATTTATCTCAACGAGCAGGGACAGGGCGCATCATTCGACTAAACGATGTACAAGTGTTTAGAGAGAAGGGGTTTAGTTTTGAATAGTCCAGGTATTACGAGAACAATGTGATGGAAGACAGAAAAAAATCAAGGGAACAACTCTTGGGCGAATTGTCAGCGCTTCGCCAACAGATAGTTGAATTAAACTCGCAACGGCTTGAATCCATAGGGACCCTCGCAGGCGGCATTGCCCACGATTATAATAATCTCCTCACCATTATTATGGGTAACATATCCCTGGCTAAGATGGCCATATCTCCCGACGATGAGATATTCCATCGGTTAAAAGAGGCTGAAGATGCCTGCGAGAAGACAAAAGAATTGACTCAGCAACTCCTTTCTTTTGCGCAGGACGGAGAACATTTCCGGAAGGTGGTTTCTTTGAAGCGGATTATCATCTATGCAACCCGGTTTGCTATTGAGGGGTCGGACGTACAGTGCAGGTTTTTTATATCCAAAAACCTTTTCAAAACAAAGGCCGATGAACGGCAGATCCGAAAGGTGATAAGCGATATCGTTATGAATGCGAGAGAAGGGATGGCTTCCGAAGGTGTTGTTACAATCAGGGCTGAAAATATCGCTATTCCCGAAGGGAGTACCATTCCCATAGGAAGCGGGGACTACATAAGAATCTCCATAGAAGATACCGGCAGAGGCATTCCGGATGAAAATCTTCCGAAGATATTTGATCCCTATTTTACGACAAAAGAGCTGGGTTCACAGAAGGGTATGGGACTCGCACTTTCGCTCTGCAGCTCAATCATTAAAAGACACGGAGGATACATAGAGGTGGAATCCACCATAGACAGCGGGACTGTTTTTCATATTTACCTCCCGGCGGTGCATTGTATTGAAAGGCAAACTAAATCCCCTTTCGCCGCTCCTACAGACCGGCACGGGGCATAGGTGCAGTCCCTGAAGAGATTGAAAAGAATAAAGGCATCCCCTCTGTGGCGCCGGGAGAACACACCGGGGTCAGGTCTTGTTTTTCGAAGTACGTTGCTTTTTTGTCCGACTGGAGGAGATGTTAGTTGTCGTGGCGCTGTCCTCAGTGTAGGCCTCTATATATTCTTTGCGACCGTCCGGATAGAGACGATAGACACCCTTTTCATCGCCGTGGGTAGTGAAAAGGCCTGCGGCATGGTGTTTCTTAATAGCCCTTCTGGTTGCTTCACCATAGAGAGCCTCTATCTCTGTCTTGTTCATCTCAAGAAAACTCTTTTTTTTACTTTTACTCTTCTCATGGGTATACTCTTCTATGAGTTGCAGTGCTTTTGCTCTCATGTTGGTGTCCTCATCAAGACAGAAGGCGCGAAATTTCTTATAGACTTCGGCGGGGACCTGTAGCTGAATATGTCTCTTTGTTCTATTTGCTGTTGCTGTGTTTTGTTGCATGGTAAACCTCCTAGGTATATATTACTTAATACTAGGTACATATTGCTTAATATAAGTGTATCTTGTAATATGCATTGTGTCAATCCGAAAACGCCGTGCTCTTTTTCAAATTTATCGTTAAGCGTAGGGTATTTAGTTTATTATTTCTAAAAATACTGGTCTATGGTAAAAATTAGAAAGTGGCAACAGGTGTTTAGAAGGTCGTGCTTGATGAATAAAATATTACGCAATATTATTCTATGAGAACCCGGATGATTTTGCCGAATCCGACAGGTCAATGCGCCTCGGCCCAGCTATGCCCCCTTCCGATAGACACCTTGAGAGGAACGGAGAGGGTCATGACATGTTCCATTTCTTCTATGATGAGTTTCTCCATTTCGCTGGCTTCCTCAACGTGCACCTCGAAGACCAGTTCGTCGTGGATTGAGAGGATAAGCTTTGAGGTGAGGCCCCGTTGTTTGATCTTTTTTGTGATGTTGATCATGGCCATTTTGATGATATCCGCTGCCGT
Source organism: Syntrophus sp. (in: bacteria) (assembly GCA_013824645.1). Lineage (GTDB taxonomy): Bacteria > Desulfobacterota > Syntrophorhabdia > Syntrophorhabdales > Syntrophorhabdaceae > PNOF01. The sequence continues at coordinate 3,356 of PNOF01000078.1, forward strand.
TCCCTGGATCGGCGTGTTCATGGCAGCACGTTCCCCGAGTTGCCGCACGGTTTGATCGGCATTGTTGATCTCCGGCATGAAGCGCACTCTGCCGAAAAGAGTCCTTACAAAGCCATTGGCACGGGCTTCCTCAACGATTGCCTTCATGTATGCTTTGACACCGCTGTGTCTTTCAAAATAGCTGTCAATATAATGCTGCGCCTCTTTTTGTGAAACATCGAGCTCTTTCGACAATCCATAGGCGCTCATGCCGTAGACAATACCGAAATTGATAACCTTTGCTGTCCGGCGCATATCCTGGGTAATATGATCAGGGTTTACGCCGAAGATACTGGCCGCCACAGTGGAATGGATATCTTCGTCACGGAGGAATGTTTCAACAAGGAGAGGGTCTCCGGATATGTGCGCAAGCACTCTCAGTTCGATCTGGGAATAATCGGATGAGATAAGGAGACAGCCGTTCTCCGGCACAAAGGCCTGCCGTATCTTCATGCCTTCCTCACCGCGGATAGGGATGTTCTGTAAATTAGGGTCGCTGCTTGATAATCTGCCCGTTGCCACCACCATCTGATTAAGGGTGGTGTGGATCCTGCCTGTATGAGAGTTTATGAGCGTTGGTAATACATCGATGTATGTGTTCTTCAGCTTCGTCAGTGTTCTGTATTCGAGTATTTTCTTTGGCAGCGGATGCTCAAGAGAAAGTGTTTCAAGCACCCCGGTATCGGTAGAAAAGCCTGTTTTTGTTTTTTTTACCGGCGTTAGTCTCAGTGTGTCAAAGAGCACTCTGGATAGTTGCTGCGGTGAATTGATATTAAAAGGATCTCCGGCAAAAGCATAAATTTCCTTTACGATTCCTGTCAATCTTTTATCGAAGTCTCTCGACAGTTCGGCGAGCATTTTCCGGTCAATTTTCACACCTGTTTGTTCCATCTCGGCAAGGACTCCGATGAGCGGCATCTCGATATTGGAAAAAAGATTCATGAGCTCAAGAGATTTCATTGAAAGCAGTAATGTATCTTTCAGCTCGAAGAGATAGGGAACGCATTCCGTGAGGGTAGATTGCTCTCCCTGCAATGTCAGTGCGATATCGAGATGTTCTTCAAGGATAGAACCGATCCCGTGTTCCTTTCTCATCGGGTTTGTCAGATATGCGGCAAGCATGGTATCGAAAAAGCGCACTGTTGCGGGTTGCGGGTTCCGGGTTGCGGGTTCAAAACCATGCCGGATATTACTGGCAACAACCAAGAGTGGCTTCAGATTGTGGGTGATGATCTCTTCGGCGCCGTTGATGATTTCAAATAAGTCCTTCTCGTTTTGCGAAAAAAACAGGCCTTCCCCATCGGATGCGGCAAAGGCATCGAGCTGGAATGTACCGGCGTTTTTGCCGTGAAAGGTTGCCAGGATGGCGACAGTCTTCATATGAAATTGTGCCAGTTCTTTCTTTGGCCACTCTCTTTTTGTGTTATTTTCTCCCTGAATTTCTCTATACAGCGACATGAGTTCGAGTTCCCGGTATATCTTTCTTAAGGCTTGAGGGTCTTCATTCTTTGCGGTGAGGGTTTCAATGCTGACATCTATAGGGACATCAACCTTGATAGTGGCAAGTGCTTTGCTCATCTCGCCCAGTGCTTTTCCAATGATAAGTTTTTCCTTCACAGATGCCTTTTTAATGGTATCGATGTTACGGTAAATATTGTCCATGGAACCCAGCAAGCTTATGAGTTCACGGGCCGTCTTTTCACCGATGCCGGGCACACCCGGAATGTTGTCCGATGTGTCGCCGCAGAGGGCGAGATAATCGATGACAAAGGTCGGTTTCACCCCCAGTTTTTCAATCACCTCCGGCTCCCGGATCAATTGATTTTTCATGGAATCGTAGATAAGGACCTTATCGGAGATAAGCTGCATCATGTCTTTATCGCTTGTGACGATATAGGTTTCCATATCGTCGTGGTTTTTGAGATGTTCCACGATGGTGCCGATGATATCGTCGGCCTCATAGCCTGCTTTTTCGAGCAGGGGAAGCCCCATAGCCTCTACAATCCCTTTTACATAAGGGACCTGGGTGATAAGGTTTCCCGGCATTGGCGGTCGCTGTGCCTTATATTCCTTGGAGATAGCCTCACGAAACGAGGGCTCCTTTGAATCAAAGATGATGACGAGCGTGTCCGGGCTTTCATTATTTCGGAGCTTTTTAATCATACTGATAAAGGCGTATATGGCGTTTGTCGGTATGCCTCGGGAATTTGAAAGGTGGGGTGTTGCGTAGAATGCCCTGTAAAGGTAGGAATTCCCATCGACGAGGAAAACCCGCTTGCGGGTATTCGGTCCATTGTTCACTGTTCGAGGTTCAACATTATTGGTCATAAGTACCTGCTTTATTCATGAAATATTTTTTAAACGGTTTGAACCGTTCTTCTATACCGGGAAAAATGTTTTTATCTTGAATGTTCTTTTCTCAGGGAATCTGTATATCCTAAGAGAGCAACGCTTTTCTATATTTCCTAAAAATGTATCAATATCATCTATTGTCTTCATTGTCACTGTAAACCAGAGATTGAGTTCTCCATCACGCTCATAGTTATGCGTGACGCCGGGTTCCTTACTGATCATTTCTGCCACTTCCTCGATTTTGTCGGCATCGACATGGACACCGCAGAGAAGGCTTGCGTATCCAAGTTTTTTACGCTCCAGGATGAGGCCGATTCTTCTGATAAAGCCTTTTTCCTTGAGTTTTTTAACCCTTTCCAATGCTTCTGTTTCACTTATTCCAACCCCTTTCCCGATGGCCTCAAAGGGCTTTTCCGTAAGAGGGAATTCTTCCTGGATGATGTTGAGTATTGTCCGGTCTAATATGTCCATTTCAGATGAATTGTTCAAAGCGTTCCTTTTTTGCCTTGCAAATGGGGCACGTTTCGGGAGGCGCTTCTCTATTTATGGGGCTCACGCCTGTCCTCCGCAGCGGTAGCGAAGGTGGGTCGCCCCCTCCACCGGCATAAGCCGTCGGAGCCACCCCCTCAACTCGCTTTGCTCGTGAATTCGCCTGCCCTCCGCAGCTGTAGTGGAGGTGGGTCGCCCCCTCCACCGGTATCAAGCCAAGACCCACTGTTGTGGGTGCCCCGGCCACCCCCTCAACTCGCTTTGCTCGTGAATTCGCCTGTCCCCCCACGGGGAGGGTCGGCTCCCTGTCGCCGCCTCGGTGTGCCTTCGAATGCAATTTTGTATTAAATGAATTTTTCAAAGCGTTCCTTCTTTGCCTTGCAAATGGGGCACGTTTCGGGAGGCGCTTCTCTGGCGCAGAGGTAGCCGCAGACCTTACATCTCCAGACAGGATAGGTCGGATTGCCGGTACGCGACAATGAAGCCATGGCCCCCTTCTTTTTCCGGTCCTGCGGTGGAAGTCGTCTTTCCGGAACGTATGACAACTCCCTTTCGCCTTTCAGGATTGTTTCGGATACAAAGAGCGCGCAATAACAGGCTCCGTGTTCCGCGAGGTCAGGGTCCCGGTAATCGCAGGGGCAGATAATGTCGAGGTCTTTGTCCCTGTTTTCCGCAGCGAGTCTGCAAGGACACGAACCATACCCGTAACGTTTTTCATTTACGATAAGGCCGGCAATGAGGGCTTTCGTGAATTGCGTGTCAGGGTTCAGATGATATCCTGATGCCGCAGCCTCTTTTGTCATCCTGTCGTAATAGAGATCAATTGCCTGGAGAAGTTCTCTCTCTTCATTGCTCATAGTCCTAAAACCCCCTTGATCTTTGATTCGTTGTATCCGATGATGCATTGTTCGTCGTTCACCACGAGGGTGGGGAAAGAACATTGGGGGTTGAAGCGTTTTATTTCTACCAGTGTACTCTCTTTTTCTTCACTGGAGAGGACATCTACTTCAACGAAGTCATAACCGACACCGAGGCTATTGAGAAAGGCCTTTGTCTTTTTACACCAGACGCAGGTGCTCAAGGTGTAAATAAGCAGTTTGCCTTTATTGATTCCATCAATGTGACGTACGTTCATGCTGATCCTCCTCGAATTATTTTACGGCCATTGAGGGACCTGTCAAAAAGCAGGCATAAATCGTAACAAATAGTGCTTTTTTTATGGAAGGCCCCCTTCATTGAAATATGCGGATTATCTGGAAAACTTATCTGTAATAGTATCATACAAGGCGGTCTTCCGAAACATAATTTTCGCACAACCCTTGTCAGGGTATGGCCGGTCCTTCGCCGCATAGACCGGGTAGCAGGTCTTGCTAAATTGCAACAAAAAATAGGTCGTCTTGACAATTAATGGATTCGACGCTATAGGCTTATATATGATCCTGTGATATTATTGAAGGTCATTCCCTGAAAGCAGAAGCATCGGGACCATGGAGGTTGTTAAAATGACCAGAAGAAAAAAGGTTGCAATATTAACGGGCGGCGGCGATGTTCCAGGTCTGAATGTGGCCATCAAGGCTGTCGTTGTGCGCGCACACTCATGCAACATGGAAGTCATCGGTATCCGCAGGGGCTGGAAGGGGTTTATGAGCATAAACCCCGGTGATCACGACACCATTGAAAAATGGACAATACCCCTTACTGTAGACAATGTCCGTACTATTGACCGTACAGGGGGTACAATTCTCCACACATCACGGACCAATCCCGGCAATGTCAGTCCTGATGAAATACCTGATTTCATATCCCAGGACGACAGGTTGGCCAAAGAGAATGGTAAAATAGATTGTACGCGGCATGTTTTAAAGGTGCTCAACTATCTTTCTTTAGACGCAATCATCCCTATCGGAGGCGATGATACGTTGAGCTATGCCTGCCGTCTCCACAAGGAAGGCGTGCAGATTGTTGCAATTCCGAAGACGATGGACAACGATGTTTTCGGCACGGATTTCTGTATCGGTTTTTCGACGGCGGTGACCCGTTCCGTTGATACCATCAATGCCCTGCGGACTACGGCCGGTTCTCACGAGCGGATCTGCGTGGTGGAGCTTTTCGGCAGAAACTCAGGGGAGACGTCTCTTTTTGCCGCCTATCTGGCCGATGTTGACCGGGCAGTCATCTCCGAAGTCCCCTTCGATACGGAAAAGCTTATCAATCTGCTTATCAAAGATCGTGCCCATAACCCCTCCAACTATGCCATTATGACCGTCTCCGAAGGGGCCCACCCGATTGGTGGTCAAGCATTGGAAAGGGGCATAGAGGATGCCTACGGGCATAAAAAGCTTGGCGGTATCGGCTCTGCTATTGCCGAAGAGATCAGGGTGAAAACCGGCATCAATACTATCTATCAGCAGCTTGCCTACATTATGCGTTCAGGTACGCCTGATTCGCTTGACCGGATGGTGGCGGTCTCATACGGGAGTCTTGCCCTCGACCAGATAGCCATGGGCCATTCGGGGCGTATGGTGGCCCTACAACAGGCAAGTTACACAACGGTGCCTCTTGAAATGGTTATCGCCGCGAGAAAACGGGTTGATGTGACGGCGCTCTATGATGCGGACACGTACCGGCCCAAGGTGCGTGATACCCTCGGCAAGCCAATGTTTCTCTACTGAGA
>PNOF01000079.1 GCA_013824645.1 Syntrophus sp. (in: bacteria)
GGAAACCTTTTTCTGCTGATCAGTCCCGGAAAAATTGAAGCGGGCTACATAGGCGCGGGAATTTACCTGCCTCTTGCCGATCTGAATAGTATCATCTCCGCCGGTAATAACCTCCCATATGTTCTTCGTTGGATCGAGAACATCGCGGCTCTGATCCACGTATGCGAGCTTTACGGTTTCTCCGATCTTGAAAGTACCTGAGTCAGGCGTTTCCTGACCGGTGATCATGCGGAAAAGGGTGGTCTTTCCTGCTCCGTTCGGCCCGATAACCCCTATGATGCCGCCTGGGGGGAGAGAGAAAGTCATTCCTTCTATGAGAATATTGTCACCATATGCCTTGCTCACGTTATTGGCCTCAATGACGACATTACCCAACCGGGGTCCTGGTGGAATATAAATCTCAAGCTCTTTTGAGCTTTTCTCCATATCGCGACTCAAGAGTTCCTCGTATGAACTGATGCGCGCCTTCCCTTTTGCGTGGCGTCCCTTGGGAGACATACGTATCCATTCAAGCTCGCGCTGGAGGGTCTTCTGCCTCTCGCTCTCGGTTTTTTCTTCCTGTTGCAAACGATTTTTCTTCTGCTCCAGCCAGGATGTATAATTCCCTTTCCACGGGATCCCTTGTCCCCTGTCGAGCTCCAGAATCCACCCGGCTACATTGTCGAGGAAATAGCGGTCATGGGTTACGGCAATGACGGTGCCTGGATAGGTTTGCAGGTGGTGCTCAAGCCAGGCCACGGTCTCTGCATCGAGATGGTTGGTCGGCTCATCGAGAAGGAGGATATCCGGTTTCTGCAGGAGCAGTCTGCATAAGGCAACACGGCGTTTTTCCCCTCCCGACAGGATATTGACCGGGGTTTCTCCGGTCGGACAGCGTAGCGCTTCCATCGCCATCTCAAGACGTGAATCAAGCTCCCAGGCATCCCATACTTCCAGCTTCTCCTGTACTTCGCCCTGTCGTTCGATAAGTTTATTCATCTCGTCATCTGACATGGGTTGAGCGAATTTCTCGTTAATCAGATCGTACTCCTTAAGGGCAGCTACTATTTCATGTACCCCCTCTTCCACAATCTCCCGCACCGTCTTTTTGTCATCCAGTTTCGGCTCCTGCTCAAGGAGCCCTACGGTATGGCCGGGAGAAAGTACCGTCTCGCCATTGTACTCTTTATCCGTTCCTGCCAGGATATGGAGGAGAGAGCTTTTCCCTGATCCATTGAGACCAAGGACCCCGATCTTTGCTCCATAAAAATAGGAGAGGTATATATCCTTCAAAATCGGCTTTTTGTCATAATATTTGCTTACCCCGACCATGGAGTAAATCACTTTGTTCGGTTCATTCGCCATTTTTAGCCCAAGTCCTTTATATAGAGATTTCGTTTTATGCGATTGTGAAGTATACCATAATTACGTTGTCAGATGTGTTACAGATACATGGAGACAGGTAAATGCCTCCCGGCAATCATCGACAATGCCTGCCGGGGTGTACCATGTTCTTCATTTCTACGGCAATATTTTTTCTATTTTTGGTAAAGATTTATTTTGCCATCAACACTGTTTTTGTATACAATTGGAATATTGGATATAATTGACACACTGTATACAATTGAAACATTGTTTCATAATCCATATCAAAAGGAGAACCGGCTTGGAAGATACTGAGAAATCAAAACAGCAACTGACGGAACCGACTCAAGAAGGGAGGGAAGGCTGGGACAATTCCGTAGCAAAGACGGTAATTGATACCATGACCCTCGTCAACAGATTCTATGTGTATGATTTTGCGAGCGAAGCCTACTGCCGGGATCATGGAAGGAGCAGAAAAGACATCGTTGGCAATTCAATAGCAAATATCTGGGGAGAAGCAAACTTTAAAAAAAACATCAAGAAACAACTGGACCACTGCTTTAACGGCAATGTGGTCCGTTATGAAAACTGGCTGGCAATTCCCGGTCAGGAGGACAGATACTACCGTGTATCCTATTCCCCCTACTTCAACGCCACCGGACAGGTTACCCATGCAGTGGTGGCCTCCCAGGACATCACGGACATCAAGAAGGAAGAGGAATCCATAGAGAAGAGCGAGCCTGCCTTCAGAACAATCCTGAAGAACATGCATTACGGGGTTTTCACTTTTGACACAGAAGGACGTTTTACCTTTGTTAATGATGTGATCGTTAAGAGATCAGGGTATCCCCGGGAGTGGTATGTAGGGAAAAATCTGTTTGATGTGGTTCGGCCACAGGATAGGGAGAGCGTTCGAGAGCATTTCAAGGCAACCGTGCGGGGAGAGCAGGTTCCTCCCTACGAATTCACCTTCCAGAAGGCGGCAGATGAAATAGCGTGGGCCCATATCAGCACAACAGCCATACGGGAGAAGGGGCAGATAGTCGGGGTACTGGGCATCATGCTGGATATCACAAAACGGGTAAAATATGAACAGGCCCTTAAAGAAAGCGAAAAGAACTACAGGACGCTTTTCGAAGACTCAAGAGATGCCATATTCATTACCGACAAAGAAGGAAGGCTCACTGATGTGAACAACTCTTTCCTGAAACTCTTCGGCTATACAAGGGAGGAGACAAAAAAGCTTCGGGCCATTGACACATACGTTGACCGGAAAGATTGCAGAATGTACGTGAAGACCATTGAAGAACAGGGTTTTGTCGAATACCTCGATGTGAAGTTGAAGAAAAAAGACGGAACAATAATGGACTGTCAGGTCAACGGAACGCCGCGACGGGGCCCGGATGGAAGCATTCAGGGCTACCAGGGCATCGTGAGACACGAAAGAGAGAAGAAATAGCAGATAGCATTACAGGGACAGGGAAGCAGAAAAAAATATGTCAGGATTACGGGGCGGAACCCACGCCCGGGCAGGTCTGTATTGCTTGGTGAAATCGTACGTAGAAGTCTTTGAAGTCACATGGCAGTTACAGGAATCAATTGATTAAAAGGATAGCCTCGGGCGTGTTCTTCACAACAACACGCCCTTGCTTAATCTTACAAAGAAGCAACGAACGCAGTGGACAACGACAAAGGTTGCGTAATGGTATCCCACGAAATACATTGTTCAGGATAGATAGACCATATTTTTGGGAGGCAACATGAAAATCAAAAATGTTGGGGTATTGGGTGCCGGGACAATGGGGCATGGCATAGCGGAACTTGCTGCGCTTGCTTCCTGGAATGTGATGTTGTGTGATATCTCTGAGGAATTGCTTACAAAGGCTTTAAACGCCATCAAAGAAAATCTCAATGCGATGGAACGATCCAGGGACAACTGTTCCGCTGTAATGGAGAGAATAAGATGCGTGACATCCATTCATGAGGCGGTTAAATCTGTTGATCTGGTGATCGAATGTTTGCCTGAAAACCTTGAGTTTAAGCAGAAGGTCTTTAAAGAGCTGGATGAGGTTTGCGCGCCTGATGTAATTCTTGCAACAAACACATCCGGATTGAGTCCGACTGCAATAGCAAAAGATATTAAACATCCGGAAAGAGTTGTGGTTGCACACTTTTGGAATCCGCCTCAACTTATTCCACTTGTAGAGGTTGTTCCCGGTGAAAAGACCTCCAAAGAAGTTGTTGATAAGACAATGGAATGGGTTAAGGCTTTGGGCAAACAACCGGTTCGCATGAATAAAGAGTGTCTTGGCTTTATAGGGAACAGACTTCAGTTAGCCCTTTTGAGAGAAGCGCTTTACATTGTCGAACAGGGTTATGCAGATGTTGAAGAGGTAGATAAATCAATGATATACGGGCATGGCAGACGTCTTCCTGTCACCGGCCCATTCTGCAGCGCAGACATGGGCGGGCTTGATATATTTCACACCATATCTACCTACCTTTTCCCCGATTTGTCCAGTGCATCCGAGCCTTCAAAATTAATGCAAAAAATCGTAGAAGAAGGCAATCTGGGTTTAAAGTCAGGTAAGGGGTTTTATGAATGGACACCGGAAATGAAAGAGAAAATGGTAAAGCGCAGGACCGAAACCCTCATAGATTTATTGGAAAAAGACAAAAAAACCGACCAGTCGTGATGAACTCGTAGGGAAAATGATTCCTTACCGGCTACCCTCGCGTCCAGCTAATTCCAATTCTAAGTCGAGGATGATCTATTCTTTCAAATAGTCATAGACAACTTCGCCAGGCCCGATGGTCATATCGCCGATATAATGTATGGCGCTGATGATGTGTTTGACCGGCAGGTCGGCTACCGGTGCCATGCAGTGCGGGAACAGTTGCAGAGACGCTGGTCCTGTCCAGGCTTCTTTTACCGTAACATTGATGAGATGGTATTTCACCAGTTGGCATATTTTCGCGGTGCAATCAACATCAGGAATAATCTTAAGCAGGAAGTTCGGCGTGACGCTCACCGCTTCGCGTAGCGGCTCATTACCCAGTTGCTGCCATTTGTAAGCCATCGTGGCGCGGGCTACTTCCAGCTCGCCGTATTTCAGCACCCCGATGTAGCAGTCCTTGCTGATTTGATCCACACGCATTTCCGGTTGCGCATATTTTTTTGGGAATCCCCATATCTCCCTGCCGCCGACGATAGGCAACAAGTCGTCAAGGTACATGGAATGAATGTAATTGCCGGATTTACCGTTGAATTTTACCGGGATAACCTGCCCTGACTCGCTATAGGAACCAAACCCGTCCGAATCCGGCATTCTGATGAACTCATATTTGACAACCGGTTTTTCCACTTCGAGGGGTTCGGGGACGACGGCCCGTAAAGCATCCATATCCGTTTCGTAGTCAATGATCAGGTACTCACGGTTGCGAAACTGGTATGGTCCGGTTGCAAAAGACGGGCTGGTAATGGGCATAGCGAAACCGTTCTTTACTTCGTGAATCTTCATACATCCTCCTTTTCCATTGATAAGGACTTTGCCGGAAATCGTCTAAAGCCCAATACACAAGTATTTAATATTCAGGTACTCATTGATGCCATATTTCGATCCTTCCCGCCCGAAACCGGATTCCTTGATTCCGCCGAAGGGGGCAACCTCGGTTGAAATCAGGCCGGTATTGACGCCGACTATACCGTATTGCAACGCCTCGGCGACCCGGAATATCCGCCCTACGTCACGGCTGTAGAAATACGCAGCCAATCCGAACTCCGTTGCATTGGCCAGTTGTACTGCCTCCTCATCATTCCGGAACCGGAACAAGGGCGCTACTGGTCCAAATGTCTCCTCCCGGGCAACCATCATCTCCGCAGTCGCATTCGTCAGCACAGTCGGCTCATAAAACGTCCGGCCCAGGGCATGACGCTGACCGCCCGTCAATACCTTCGCTCCCTTTGCTATTGCGTCCTCGACATGCCGCTCAACCTTTGCCAGTGCTGCCTCGTCAATCAACGGTCCCTGCGTTATGCCCGGCTCCAGACCGTTGCCAACCTTGAGCTGCCCGTGCACAGACCCGGTCAAACGGGCCGCAAATTCCTCGTAAATCCTGTCATGGACCAGAAAGCGGTTTGCGGCTACACAGACTTGGCCGGTGTTGCGATACTTGGAAATCATCGCCCCTGCCACCGCTGCCTCAAGATCAGCGTCTTCAAATACGATAAAAGGTGCATTGCCGCCCAGTTCCAGCGACAGTCGCTTGAGTGTGCCGGCGCAGCGCTGCATCAAATATTTACCGGTGCGTGTGGACCCCGTAAAGCTGAGCTTGCGCACCAGGGGATGATCCAGAATCTCATCGCCGATGACTTGGGCCGGACCGGTCACGATGTTCAGGACACCAGCGGGCAAGCCCGCCCGTTCCGCCAACGCGGCAAGGGCCAACGCCGAAAAGGGAGTTTGTGGGGCCGGTTTGATAACCATCGTACACCCTGCCGCCAGTGCTGCCCCGGCTTTGCGGGTGATCATCGCTACCGGAAAATTCCATGGGGTGATTGCGGCGCACACGCCGACCGGCTCTTTCACTGCCAGCACCCTCTTATCGGTTTGATGGGGAGGAATCACCTCGCCATATGCCCGCTTACCTTCCTCGGCAAACCATTCAAGGAAACTTGCCCCGTAAGCAATTTCACCCCGTGCCTCAGCCAATGGCTTGCCCTGTTCCAGGGTCATCAGTGCCGCCAGATCCTCCTGATTCTCCATAAGCAGAGTAAACCAGCGCCGCAGAATGATTGCCCGTGCCTGAGCGGTCAGCGCCCGCCAACCGGGCAACGCCGCATCTGCCGCTTCAATCGCGCGGCGCGTTTCTCCTGCGCCCAGTTCCGGAACCTGACCCAACCGCTCGCCGGTTGCCGGATTTGCAATAATCGAGACCCCCTCATGATCAGCATCGATCCATGCGCCATCTACATAACATTGTTGTCGGAACAAAGTACTATCGCGCAAATTCATTTGACCCTCCTCATGAACCGTTCGCAATTAACCACAATATAGGAATTTTCAGGATATGGTGTCAATGATATTTGATTGAAAGTATCTTCTCTCTTTATGCCCGGTCTTATCAAAAGTTTTTTTCATACTTCTCTATATCTTCTGGTCGGCCAACGGCTTGTTCGTAAATACTCATCTGCGGTGTCCTGCTGCGCCTGCGCCCTTCACCGTATCACGATACGCCTACGGTCAGCAATGCTCACAGTCCATCCCCATCTAAGCATCCACTCCAAGCCGTCGTCCACCCACACCAGTGATCATACGCTTTTACCATGCGAATGATCACTGGTAAAATAAGGCATCACTGTGTGTGTTTTGAGTGCGTAAAAAACCCTGTGAAAAATGCCAAAAAATGCCTAATATTATCAGCATGTTGGGGGATAGAAAAACCATGAGGGAAAAACAATTGTTTTTTACGCAGTATCATTGACATATTTGCCAGTTATGGTGGAAAAATATGGTGCCCATAATGGCGGGTTTAACCCCGCCCTTGCATCCGATTTGTGTTTATTTGCTGGTGTGGTGCTTTTATTTTTGTCTTTACTTGGTTTATTTAGTAGCCGGGCCATTTTGTATAATTTTTGCTTTCCTACCATCATCGTCGCACAACCAAATGCCGGTGTCGAGCCGAAAAATTCGCATGGGGTATGCCCAGCCCAGAGAACTTCTATCGGTAGCGGCAAAGTACATTACGATATGGCCGCTAGAGTTCTTAAATTGGCCAGCATACACTTCATTGTCAAAACAAGTGTTTTTTACAAGCTCAGGTGAAGGAGGAACGGAGCCTTTGTATGGCTCGGCAAGCAGTAGGACTGGCACCAATCCAATAAAGATGAAACAAAATAAAACGAACGACCATATTCTTTTCAAATTTATACCTCCAATAAATTTAGTTAATTGATAACCGATATTCTTGTTTATTACCACTTGGATCACCTACTTTTCAAGAAGAATCATAAAATAGATGAATTGCCGGAACCCTTATTATCTTGCAGAGAATAAAACATTAGTTTTTCCCGCACCATTTTACTGTCATGTAAGTACCTGATATTAGGCTATTTTCACAATCGGTATTTGATAGGGTTTTTCCCTCACCAAACCTGACCTTTTTCAATAACGACAAGCATCAAAGTGCATATGTGGGCTCTAAATCAGGCCGTTTCTTTGACGAGGTTAATTCCGCAGCGCAGAAAGGATGAATGCCTGTTTCTTGCTCGACTGTGCGAAGAGCCTCGGTCGAAACAAAGCCGCCGTGCCGGAAGCCGTGGATGTTTTTGTCATCTTCAATGGTCCTCATGAAAAATAGCGTCCAGGTCGCGCGCGCCATGCAGGACGCGAACAATCTCTATGCCCTTCGGTATGGCGATGACATACCGGTCTACCGGAAAGCTTCGCAGTCCTGACCCCAGCTCTTCACGCGCCCGACCCATGTTGGGCCGTTGCGCAAGCGCACGTATTTTCCGGTCAAGAAGATCGATAAAAGCATCCGCCCTTGCTTCGCTATCGTCTGCAATATAGTCCCAGACTTCGGCAAGGTCCTTTATGGCTCGCGGACGCTGAATGATTGAGGGCATATTTATTACTCCTTGCTGACGTTTCTCGCTGCCCTTCTCTTGGGACCTTCCTGCTTGATCTCTTTAGGATTCCAGGGTGTCGGCTCGCCGCTACTGAGCCCATCTCGAATGTCCTGCCGCAATTGTTCCAGTTTAATCGCACGGACATGGTCTTGTTCTTCCATGAGGCGTAATGCCTCCCGTATAACCTCGCTTGCAGAGGCATAGCCACCTGAAGCCAACTTTTGTTTGACTATATCCTCAAGGTGAGGGGTTAGATTGATGTTCATTGTCATGGTGACAACCTCCGGATTCTATCATAGTCTTTGTTACATTATAGCTATTTTATCACATATTGCCAATTATTGCCAATTTCAGATGTGTATGTCGTTCGGCAAACAGGCCATTTCTGCAATGAGGTTAATCCCGCAGATAGTATTGATTGCTACCTGATACGTTTTTATCGTGAAAAATCAGCTTT
>PNOF01000080.1 GCA_013824645.1 Syntrophus sp. (in: bacteria)
GGAGTATATCTTTCTCAACGATGCATCAGCTATCTCTCGCATGATCATATTGGATTCGACTGTATCGCTCAACGGTCTGTCAAATCCCCCGTCGAGGATTTCTGATTCGTTCTCGATGAACGAGGCTGCAAGTTGGAAGATTAAGCTATTAATTGCCTTTGCCCGAAGATACCCTATCTTTTGCCTTTCGTCGATAATCTTATCAAGACTGTCGAACCGCGTGTTACCAGACGGAGTTTCACATATTGCTGTCAGCAGTTTTGATGTTTCCATGTATGATACCAGTCCGTGTTTATATCCGTCTTCGAAATCCATAATGCCGTAGCAAACGTCATCTGCGGCCTCTGTTAGGAATGCTAATGGGCGATACCATTTTCCTCCCCCATCTTTTGTCGGAATTCCAAGCTCTCCAGCAATCTCGGAAAAAGTCGCCACATCACACTGAAACAAACCCGCTTTCTTTTCGCTGGCAGATGTTTTCTGACCTTCACTGCTGGCACATCTTGGATATTTTGCAAACGCAGCTATGGCAGGATACGTTAGACCATGGCCCCCAGTGACGTTCGTCAAGTTAAAAGATGCATTGACGCTGGCGCTGTGTCACCTATTGGTATATCCGGTCTTTTGTCTCAGTGGAGTGGTCGTCCCTCATGGCTTCGGTGCAGGGGGGCTCGTCCATTGTGCCTCAACCTCATCCTACATCTTGCTTGTCAACATGCTATCAAAGGCGGATAGGAAGAGTCAAGGGGAAACAAAAAAGGTTATGCACAGAAGATGGGGTAATGGTCCCGCATAGCAGAGATACAACTTGGGAAGCTTCGAAACTACGGGCGGGTGGGGAGGACATATTTCAATTTAGGGGGAGAGCCTGAATACCTTATAATTCATCAAGAAAACAGGGCTGATTTAAGGGTTTTGCAAGAGGCTTAGATGAAAACCATTGTTTCAGGACAGAAGGTTTTGGACGGGAAATGATGGTTCTCGGGGAAAATAGGTCAAAGACTGTGGCAGGAATATTCAAGAGAATTGTGGCAGATTTGAGAGAAGTTTCCAGTGCAGTCCGAACCCTTATGCGGGGTTTCCCCGTAATGTTATTCCAGCAGAATCGCATCCAGACCGAGCAATTCTGCTGATTTTAACAATCCTTGATCGGCTGTCACAAGTGTCAATTCTTCTGAAGATGCTATTGCAAGATGAAGTGCGTCGAGGGATTTCAGGGGAGTATTGAACAAGCCGATCCAATCTCTTGCAAGCCTGTAGTGACCTATTCCCACTGGTATGTTTACATAGTAATTGCCGTTTATATGGGCAAGAAATTTCCCGACAATTCGGTTGCCATCAGTGTGATTCAAATTTCCTTCACGTATTTTTCTTGATACCGCAGAAAAGAGTTCAATTTCTGTAAGAGTGCTGATTGTCGGCCTTTTATGTGCAGCAAGAAAAGATTCGACCTTTTCACTTAACGGTTCAGGACAATAGTAGGCAGCAATAACACTTGTATCGATATAATACATCAATAACGTTCCTCACTTCTCAGAGTTATCACCGTTTCGCTTAAAGGTTCATTGGTGGCCTTAATGGATGCACGAAACTTCTTTAAACTGGGCAACCGTTTTCCCTCATTATGAGGAGATACAAGCCGCGCAACCTCTTTCCCTCTTCTGAGAATTATCACCTCTTCCCCATCCTGAACACGATTCAGCAAAGAGCTTATCTTGTCCCTCGCATTTTTAACGTTTATTTCCATGGCAGTGCCTCCATCTGATGATTTACACATAAAGTGTACACATTATAATAATATATGTCCACCAGTTAATAAAAACAATGTTTTAAACGAAGTCGACAAAGGACATGTTTTTGTTATTACTGGAAAGGTTATCATTCCAATTCGCAATCAAGTCATTGCGAGGAGCGTAGTGACGCGGCAATCTAAGTCATTGAGATTGCTTCGCTTCGCTCGCAATGACAGAAAAGATTAGTGTCATCTTGAATGCGAAATGAACCTCTCCGCCGCAAGCAGCGGGGTATCTAAAAACATTGTACTCAGCAATTACATGCGCCCCAAGGGGCGGGGAACTGACCCCGCAGTGATTAGAATCAGCCGGGCAGGGGATATTCCTCCTCAAATTCGAATAATTCAAATCCTATGCCCCCAGGACCGACAAAATAGATTAACCGGAGCAGACCCAACTCGGTAGGCGCAAAACCCGCTTCGGGAAATTGCTCTGAAACGACATATCCGTGGGCTTTAAGCTTCTGTTGCCAAGCCGGTACGTCCGTTACCCTCAAACATATATGAGGGACCCCGACCACATGGCCCGTTGGGTGAACTGGGAAATCGGGGCGCGGCAGAACCTTTGGTTCCGTCAGCAGTTCCAGCACCTGCCGATCGCCTGCATGAATAAGGGCTCGCTCCCCTGGTCCGATACTGCCCCGTGGACCCCGTGTTAACAAGCGAAATCCCATGATATCAATGAAAAAAGAGATTGCTTCATCAATGTTATCGACCCACATACCCACATGATGGATATTGATGCATTTCATTTTGGTTTCCTCCATTAAATAACCCCTTTATTCTTTCAGATTTTGTTATCAGCAACCAGGCCGACCATCTCTATTTTATCTTTTTTCGGCGCTTGCTTCACTAAATATTCCAATCTCATGGCCTCCGACTTGCTCATCATAGGTGATTTAGCCACAAGTCTGAAAGGCAGATGAGCCCTTACATACCTGCTCCCTTTTCCGGATTTATGGGCCTCAAGCCGCTTTTCAAGATTGTTGGTGACACCGCAGTACATTGCGCTGTTGCTGCATCGCAGGATATATACAAGCCAGTTATTCATTTATAATTTTGTTCCTTCAGTTATTCGGCCAGCATTCCCTTCAGAATACACCTTACCATACCAACTCTTATTTGGTTTGACAATAAATGCTTGTGAGAATAATATTTTAAAATAATTGTATGGGGTAGTTTTATTATTAGCTTAAATGGAATAGACGATGCAGTTGTTAACTTTAAGGAGATGAGCCTATGTCTGACCATGCCCGTGCGGACAAGCAGATTTTGGTAGCAGTTTTCGGTATCGCTTCATCATTGCTTATTGGAATAATTCTTGGCCTCAACAATGTCTATACCGGCATTGCCATATACTCCTGGACTTTCTGGATTATTGTGCCCTATGGCGCATTTTTTGCCGGACTTGTCGGGGCGAGCGGCTATTATGCGGGGGCAATGCTGTTTCGGCAAAAACCGGCGGGCGGGGTCTTGTTCAACGTAGTAGCTGCATCAATCTGTACATTTCTTGTTGTCCACTTCATTCCCTACTATCTGATTGAGGTTGAAGGCACAAGGGTCAAAGACGCCATCTCCTTTTGGCGATATCTTGATTTTAGTTACACACAGACTTCTTTAGACAATACTTCCTTCAAGCTGGAAAGGCTGGCAAGGGGCCACATCTCTGATGGCGAGTTGGGCTTTCTGGGCTACATTTGCGCTGCCCTGCAATTGATCGGTTTTACTGCGGGCGGCTGGGGCATTTTTATTGCCCTGTCCCGAAACCCTTTCTGCGATAAATGCTCTGTATACTTAAAAAAGGCAGATCAACAGGACCGCTATTGGCTCGAACGCGCGTCTCTCGACAAAGACATGGGAAAATTCTCTGCACTGCTTGAGGGCCAGAAGCCAAGCGAAGCCGTTCGGTTCCATAACGAGGAGATGGGTATTGCTCAGGAAGACACCAAACCCTTACAGACAAGGCCAAACTCAACCGTCGACGACAAAACCAGCACCCAAAGAAAGGCTTTTCGGACAAGACTAATCACGAGTGTATGCCCGGGCTGCGGCTTAAACCACTTAGAATTTGTTATTTCAAAACAGGGTGATGGCGATAAAGACACCTGGAAAGATATCAGCGAGAGTAGCATAACTTTGTTTACGCAGGAGCAGCTTTTGCCAGGGTCTAAATTAGACCAATAACGGGGAAGAGCGTACCTCTTAAAAAATACTGGTCTTACGGGTAAAAAAAGGCTGGGTATCGCCCCACCCTTTTGTATATGTTGGATATACTACTTCGCGGGTGTTGCCGGAGCCGGAACTGCTTCCGCCGGTTTTATTTCTGTCGTCGCTTTCTTATGGTACAATAAGTGTAGCAGGTCAAGGGAATACAGATTTAAGGGATCCGCTAAGGCGACAGGCTTGGAGGGCTATTTTTATAGAGAGAAGAGTTTACTTTTGGAACGGAGGTTACAATGGGTCGGATAATAGCAAGTATAGTAGCGGTAATCATTGGTATTATGGCAGTGAGCGTTTCCCATGGACAACAAACGCTTAATCCGCCGGGTCTTGATGCCCATGTTTCCCGTTTCCTCAATAATACCAGGGGTTCCTGGAATTATTTAAATGTACCCTATGAAGACGGAAAAATCCTCTACGACCTTGTCCTTAAGGGCAACTTTAAGCATATCCTGGAGATAGGCACCTCAACAGGCCACTCGACAATCTGGCTGGCTTGGGCTGCTGCCAGGACCGGCGGCAGGGTAACAACCATCGAGATCGACAAGGAGCGGCACGAGGCCGCGCTGGAGAATTTCAAGAAGGCCGGAGTTGCTCAGTACATCGATGCCCGTCTTGGCGACGCACATGACCTTGTGCCTGCCATGAAAGGCCCTTTTGACTTTGTCTTTTGTGACGCCGATAAAGACTGGTATATTAAGTACTTTCGAGATTTGAGAGGGAAGATAAACCTCAATGGGTGTTTTACCGCCCACAATGTCCTGGGCTGGAATTCTGATGGAAAAAGGTTCGTTGAATATATAAAGCGGGATTCGAAGTTTACAACATATATTGAACAGGGTAGCGGAGAGGGGATCTCCGTAAGCTGCAGGATTACGAAGTAAACTGATTGGACTCACGGGAGAGAAATGTCTTGTATCCCCTCTACACATTTGTATACTGTATAGAAACATACAACACAAATAACAAGCAGGATGGTGCCCCATGAAAGTAAAAACAGTTTTATCAGCGATGACAAGGTAATCAGTGAATAGAGAGATGATATTTTTTAAGGGCAACATGCTTCAGAACCCGTAGACGGAGGTTAATGGTGGAGTCTCTGATAATTTCTTTAATTGCTTTTGTCTGCATCTTTGGTGGCGCGTTACTTGGCATGCTGCTCGGTAACCTTTTGCCTGAACATCATGTGAGCGATGATTCAAAGGATGTCGTGAAGCTGGGAGCTGGTATAATTGCGACGCTGGCGGCCCTTGTCCTTGGCCTGCTGATCTCCTCGGCAAAGGGAACCTACGATATCATGAGTAACGAACTCAAGCAGACTGCCTCGAAGATTGTCCTTATCGACCGCGTTATGGCCAATTACGGGCCGGAAACAAAGGAAACCCGGGATCTTCTTCGCTACTATGTCGCTGCCAATATCAAGAGAATATGGTCAGAAGAAAAAAATATTGTCACAAAGGTCCACGTGGGAGGGAATGGGGTCGAAAACATTCAAAACAAACTGCTGCAACTGTCTCCAAAGAACGATGCCCAGCGCTGGCATCAGTCACGGGCACTGCAACTCAGCGACAACATCGCCGAAGCTCGCTGGCACCTCATCGAGCAGCTCGGGCAGAGCTCGCTCCCGATGCCGTTCCTCGTAATACTGGTCTTATGGCTCACCCTTATCTTTGCCAGCTTTGGCCTGTTCTCCCCTCGAAATACAACGGTAATTGCTGTTTTGCTTCTCTGCGCGTTATCTCTATCGGGATCACTCTTTTTGATCCAGGAGCTGGACCGTCCATTCCAGGGGCTGATAAAGATCTCAAGCACTCCACTCCGCAATGCCCTGGTACATCTTGGCAAGTAGATCATAGTTTACTCGCCGGAGCAATAATAATTAAAAAACATTTTAGTTTTATGGGCAAACTGTCGATATATAGTGTAAGATTAGTGCTTAAAATGGATTTGTACGGATAATTCGATCAGTAAGGGCAGGACTATGAAAACCTCTCGTAAAAATAGCAATAATTCGCCACTTGGAAATGAGAGAAAAATCGTACAGGAACTCCTGAAAGAAAACAACAAAACCTCACATCTTTTTTCGGAAGGTGTTAATATAAAACCGGTTACCATCATTATTCTATGCGACAGTTCGATCCCTTTTGATGAAAATATACTTAAGGCAACACCGCATATTGCGCTCCCCGTGGAAGATGATCTCCTCCAGAAGGTCAGCGAGCTCCACGAAGAGAATATCAAACTACGGTCCCTCTCTTTGTTGGATGACCTTATGGGTCTCTTTAACAGCCGGTTTTTTTGGATGCAACTGGAAACCGAAATGTCGAGAACAAAACGGACAGGCCACTCCTGTTCCCTTATGATGATCGACATTGATAATTTTAAGGTTCTTAATGATACCCTGGGACATCTCGAAGGGGACAGGTTCCTCGTGGAATTCGGCAAAATCATGCATGATAGCGCCAGGCCGACGGATTTAATATACCGCTATGGAGGGGATGAATTCGCCCTTATCATGCCGCAGATATTGCAATGTATAAGGCAAAAAAGGGAGGAAAGAACCGAATCTGCATTGATGAAAAATGGGAAAAAACTATTCCACAGGACAATGAATTAAGCTTTGATGAGAAAGAAGCCCTATTAATAACCTATGAATAACAAAAACTCCCGGAGGAAAGACTCGTGTCAGACAAAGGCCCGGTAATTATATCCATAGCCAGCGGAAAAGGCGGGGTGGGAAAGACCTGCATCACCATAAATCTTGCGGCGTCCTTAGCGGAAAAGGGCAAAAAGGTTCTGGTTATTGACTGTGATCTTGGACTGGCAAACATCGATATTATGCTGGGGATAAATCCGAAAAGCAATCTGAAAGATATCATCTTTAAAGATGCTGATGTTCGGGATGTATTAATTCGGACAAAAGCAGGGTTTGATTTTATCCCTGCAAGTTCCGGCGCCAGAGAAATGAACCAGCTCCTTAATGAAGATATTGAAAAACTGAAGACACTCATAGCCCGTATGTCTCAAGGGTACGATTACGTTTTTCTCGATATTGGCGCAGGCATTTCCGATACAGTGCTTCACTTCAATCTTCTTGCATCCCGTAACTTCATTATTGTGAGCAGGGATCTGACCAGTATCACCGATGCCTATGCCACGATGAAAATGGTTTATCAGATGTTCGGCAAGCAGACTTTTGATATTATTGTAAATTCTGTCCGCGATGACGCAGATGGTCTCAAGGTCTTCAATCATATCGATTCCATATGCCGGAAATTCCTTAACTTTTCCCTCCATCATCTCGGCAGTATACCCTTTGATGAGGTCGTCCCCCGTTCGATTATGAAACAAACCGTACTCGTTCACCTTTTCCCTGAATCATCGGCTGCTGTCAAGATACACCAGATCGCCGGTAACATTTCCCCTTAATCCAGATAAGTCATCAGAGCATAGTGTCGGGTCTTCCTAAGCAAAGAAGGGGTGATAAAATCGGAATAATCCCTATTTCGTCATACCGGCAAAAGCCGGTATCCAGTAATTTCGTGCTGTTATAACACCTCTGGACTCCGGTTTTCACCGGAGTGACGGCCAAAACAGATTGTTTCACAGGTTCAAACCGTCGTGAGGCTTTGTAGATGAGCGCCTACGCCTTTTTTTCGATAATCTTGTGGAGAACGACTACGGAACCGCGGCCTTCTTCGAGACCTCCTGCGGTAACCTCAAGAGAAATGGGAGTGCCGTCCTTCTTTCTACCTGTCGCCATGCTGATATGAAACCCTTCGCGTTCTTCCAGAATCTTGCATACCTCAGGCTCATACTCCGGGGCAAGCTTATGCTCCACATAGAGGAAGCTTGCTTTCCGGCCGATCACTTCTTCCTTCTCATAGTCAAACATAACCTTGACGAATGAATTGCACGCAAGGATCTCCTGATCCGGACCAAGAATTAGATTCACCTGGGGGATAATGCTTTCGATCACCCGTTCCAACTCGTTTTCTCTCCGTTGGGCACTCCTCCAGCGCCGGTATGTCATCCAAAGAAGTCCTGCAAGAAGGAGGAAGATGAAGTTCGCGAGAAATTCCACCGTAGCTGACCCCCCGTATTTACGGGAAAAATCATAGATAACCTCGATAAAATGAAAAGAAAAACTCAACTGCGCATATATAATTGCGATGATGGAGATGATAACGATGTCCAATGATTCCGTGTGCTTCCTACCTTTCGGTTTCATGCAACCTCCTTTCCGTGAAGTCTTCTATACATAATATTTGCTCCCTTGTTTTTTCTCTCTTCCATCATATTATTCTCCAAATACTTGGATTATTCAAGCCTGAACCCCTTCTCCCGAAACAATTTAATGCACACATTCACCACCTCAG
>PNOF01000081.1 GCA_013824645.1 Syntrophus sp. (in: bacteria)
CCAATGAACGCAAATCTTCATTCTTTACCTCTGTATGGGTCAGGATTAATTTCTCCATCTCTTCAACGGGAATAGTTTTTTCAAGACCTATTACATTTCGAGGTTTGGGAAATTTTTCAGCCTTATATGCCAACCGGAGGTATTTTTCATACTCCTGAGGCTCTATCTTTACTTCATCAACAGTAATATTTGCCGAACTCTTTTTCAACAGGTCCTTGAGTTTCTGTGTCCTCGCCTTTTTCTGAAGGAGATATTGCTTCAAACCTTCCCTGTCGAGCTCCACATCGACATGCCCCGTTATATCGAGGCGCAATCCCGGTTTCTCCTGGAGGGCTTTTGTCAGTGTATCCAGTTTCTTTACATTTGCCTCTGTAAGAATATCCCTCCCGTAGTCAAACTCCACATACCCCAATTCTTCTCCACCTCCGAAGAGTGAACCGAGGAGGGCAAAGGGCGATGTGGCCGCTTTGGCAAGGAGGTTCACAAGAATCTTGAGGACTACCCTCCAGACGCTGAATTGAGGATCATCGAGACTCCCCGTTACGGGTATATCCAGTTTGATCTGGCCTTTCCTGTCTTTCAGAAGCGCAATTGCCAGCCTCACAGGAAGTTTTGTCGCATCAGGGCTTTCCACTCTATTACCGAGGGTAAGTTGGTCAATCAGGATGCTGTTCTTTGAATCAAGTTTCTTGTTTTCTATAAAATACTGGACATCAAAGGAAAGCTTCCCTTTGTCGACAATATATCCGATATACTTGCCGGAATAGGGGGTTACCGGACTTAAGTCCATATCCTTGAAGCTGGCCTTCAGATCTACATAAAGGTCTTCCCGGAGAGGGTTTATTTTTCCGACAATCTCAAGAGGGGCGTAGCGATCAAATTTCCCCCTCAGTTCCACATCCGCCATAGTCTTGGCATCCGACGAGAGACCTGATATTCTCCCTCCAATCTCAGTCAGTTCTCTGCTGAAATGAGGCTCCACTGAATTATCATGAAAATCTATAGTGCCCCCCTGGAGGGTTACTGCATCGATTTTTACATATGGCGGCTGTTCTTTTCTTGTAAGGTTACTTTTAAGCCCAACAGGTTTTTCGCCCTTTGCTACGGCCAATTCCTGGGGGGTATCTTCTTTCACGAATATATCCTCAATATTTATCGTCTTATCGGCATTAATGGCAATATGAGCAAAAAAATCACTGAGAGCCACACTTTTTACAAGCAGCCTTGTGGGTTTATTTTGAAAATAGATGCTTCTCAAGTAGATCGATTCCATGCTGAAGAGATCATCGGCGTTCTCTTTGTCGACAGATGCAAAACGGGTAATAGAAGCTGTCCCGCGAAAACTGACACGGGGGTCTTCTTTGTCTTTCCCGGTTACGGAAAGATCACCGTTGGCATTTGCGCTTCCACGGACAACGGAAATCTTCACCATATCGGTAAAATAAGGCTCAAAGGGGCGGATATCAATATTCTTGATAATTGTCTTCGCCTCGACGGTCAACGGGTTTATACCGAATGTCCCTCCCACATTCATCATCCCTTTTTTATTGAGTACCAATGAAGTGAAAAACGTACCCTTACTATCTTTTGCAAGAGAAATATTCTCCCCTTTCATCTCCATCTGTTCTACGGCAATCCTCACCGGGTCGTCGAAGGAGAAATCCTGAAAAATAACCTTTCCGTTGTTAAGCTCAAAATTATCAAGGAGAAATTGCAGAGAACCGCCCTCCCCCTTTTCTTGAATCTTCTCTGCCACTTCCCTTGGGCGGTCTCCTTTCTTGTCCGTTCTACCCATCTGTTTTTCCGGGGCAATCCCTGGAATATTGAGGGCGCCATTTTCATCGCGACTGAGCATTATTTCCGGAGACTGGATAGAGACTTTAGCAAGGCGGATCCTCCCTGCCAAAGGCTCAATGGAGTGCAGGGAAATATTCAGTTCGGGGAGATTGAGGAGAGGCTTGTTTGTTGCATCATTAACAGTCAGCTTCGTGAACGCAATATCTCCCGTTAAAGTGAACAAGGGCTCTTTCTTATCCTCATGATCGATGTATATAAGCTTAAGCTTTATATCAAGATTACCTGAAGCCACTTTATAGGGTATTGCCATAGGAAGGTATGCCAGGTAATAGGGAATATCGATGTTGTCAATATTGATGTCAATACTCGTTTCGCGAGAATCTGCAAAAGGCTTTGTCTTGCCCCGGATTATATAGGGGGAGCCGTTCACTTTCAGAGAAAGGATGGGTTGAACATCGGTTTTTATGTCACGGGGAATATTCGATATGAAGGGAACGGTGAGATTCAGTTCTCTCACAATATGTTTTTTCTTCAGAGGACCATCGAGGAAATCGACGCTCCCATTTTCGATGACAACGCCCCGAAAGGCAAAAACAAGGGGTGTTGATTTTTTTGCGTTTCCTTTAATAGGATCTTGTGGTGTCTTTTTCTCCATGAGGTCTGAAATATTGTATGTCCCGTCTTCGTTGCGAATAATATTAAGATAGGGGTTCTTTAAATACATTCGGCGGAGAACAATGTTCCCTTTAATAATAGCAGGGGATACTTTTGATTCCATTTCATCGAGAGAAAACAAGGTCTCCTTACTCCCCTTTTCGGCAATAAGGACTTTCTCTATTTTCAGTCTTAACGTGAAAGGGTTGACAGAGATTTTTCCGATCGACACGTCCCGATTGAGGCTTGCAGAGAGCTCTTTAAGTAAAACCGATTTCAGTATCAGCGGCGCTGCAAAAAAACCAAAGAGGGTGAATATGACAAGGGCTATGGCACACCAGAGAAGAGTTTTTTTGAACCAGCCCATTGAACTACCTCCTTAAATATATTATCTCTATTCCTCAATGATAATACGCAATCTACTGCTTGTCTACTTTTAAAACCGGTAAATAAAAGCTGTAAGAAGGGTTCATTGCCTTCAATCATATGAATACCCTTGCATGGCAATATGTTCCCTATGGGGAATTTTTTTCCTACTTTATCTACAAGACATGATTATATCAATGAGAGTGCAAAAATGGCGCGCAAGCTAAGTCGCCTGCATTCATATGACTTTCCCTCCTTTCAGAGAGATGGTGGTTGGAGGCCCTTTGTTTTAATTTATTTTTTTAAAGACGGTATGGTTATTGCATGTTTCTTCACGGAACTAAGAGGAGTCGCCATTGCTCATTTATGACAGTAAAAAGGGGATATCATGAATATATATCTTTTAAAAGTCCAGTGGGAGTTTTTTGGTCTCAGCGCACCCGCTTTTTCGTGGGTCGCCTCGGCTGGTATTATTGTTTACTGTGTTTGTGTTTACCTGCGGCAATGGCAGGAATCAAGAATCAGACAGCGTGTTTTTTCTATTGCTGAAAAAAGGCTCAAATCCATTCAGACAGGGAAACCTGAAAGACAGAGCGACGGCATTCCCCGGGGTTTCTATGAATCAATAGACAAAGCCTTTAATGGTTTGCCTCTCCTTAACATACCCTGGCAAACTATCTCTTCCTTTATGGTGAACAAGACCGGCAAGAATGGAGAGGAGCGGTTTTGGGTCAGTGAAGACGTTGGGACCCTCTTCAATGACACCGTTACCTTAGAAAATCCCAATTACAAGAATTCTCCCTCCATAATAACGGGAATAGGTCTTCTTGCAACCTTTCTGGCCATCCTTGTTGCTCTCCTGGATATGCGGCTGGTAAACAACAAGATTCAAGGACTTGACCTTCTTATTCATGGTCTTTCGGGAAAGTTTTTGTCCTCAGTCGTAGCTGTAGCCTGCGCCACAGCGCTTGTCATCGCCGAGAAAGGCCTTTTTCATCCGGTAAAGACACGAGCTGCCTCTCTTTGTCTCACCTTGAGAAGAATGTTACCCAGATTGACATCTGCCCAAATACTGCTCGATCTTCACGAAGAGATTGTAGAAGAGTCAAAAGTCCTCAAAAACCTGAGTTCCGGGCTCACCCTGGATTTAAACCAGAGTCTGGCCGAAGCAGTGGCACCAGCCATGGAAAGAATGGCTGCACAATTCAATGAATCCCTCACCGGCGCCACTCAGGGCCAATTCGGACAGATATCGGAATCCCTGGGAACCACCGCGTTGCTGCTTCAGAACATGAACAGTCAGTTTGGCTCCACAGGAAATGTCCTCAATGAATTGATGGACCTGGCAAAACGCACGGTAACGAGTGAAAAAGAGACCCAGCATAACCAGGTGGAACAGATGACGGGGGTTGTCGGCGACCTTATGGATAAATTACAGGATCACACAGGAACGTCTGTAGGAAACATGGAGAAGGCATTGGCTGCCATCACCTGCGACATGTCACGTAAGATGACAGAGCTTTCCACCCAAATGGCTGCAGTAATTGAAAAGACCTCTGAAAGATCAGCCGGCAGCGCGAAAGAAGTGCTTGATCAAGCCGGCTCTCTGACAGCAAGGAGCGCTGAGCAACTGGCGCTGCTCCTCGCAAGTCACAGCGCGGAAATGGCCAAAGTCGATGACCTGAAGACTGCCCTTGATGGTACTCTGAGGCAGTTTGCAACCTCTATCGGACAATACGGTAAAATGACAGAGGGCCTGGGAAAACTTACCACAGAGGTAAATGCCAACGTATCATCACTTGCCGGCATCACAAAGTCTGTTGCCGATAACCAGGAGCTGGCCCTCCGCCTTCTCTCCTCAACTTCAGAACAGATGGAATCGCTTAAGGGGTTCTCAAAAGAACAGCAACTGGTCTGGGAACGAATCGAGTCGTCGATGACCAATTATGAGACTGTTTTTCAGAAGGTTGAAGGTCACGCGAAAGACCTTCTTTCTCAGATTGCCCGGCACCTCGGAGGCTACTCGACAGTTACGGAAAAACATTTCAACATGCTCACCACGACAGCAGATAACTTTATTTCCCAGGCCAGCGGTCGTCTTTCAGGCTCAATCGACGAGCTGGGGGAGCAATTGGATGAGCTGAATAGTGCCGTAACCAAAATGGCTTTCACTTCGCAGAGCATGAGGTAGCCCATGTTGAACCGTGAAAAAGATAAGGGCATGTCCAGTTCATTCACCGACCTCATGACCTCCCTGGCAGTGATCTTTATTCTGCTCTTCTGCGCATCTCTCAACAATGCCCAACAGGAAGGGCAGATAACCAGAAATTCGGTCCTTGCTGAGATGCAGAAAGCCCTGAAAGATTTCGTGTCAGGCGGTATAGAAGTGAAATCAGACCCGAAGGACCCGCTTGGTCTCCTGATTCTTGTGCCGGAAGACCTCCTGGCCTTTAAGTTTGATCATGCAGACATTTCACCCTCCGGCGAATCCTTCTTGAAAGTTTTTATCCCAAAGCTGTCCCGAATCGTCTGTTTACCACAGTTTTCAAATGAGATACATTCGATTGTCGTCGAAGGACATACAGATTCGTCCGGCACAGCGCGGCATAATTGGGACTTAAGCCAGAAAAGGTCAATGTCTGTTGTCCGCACATCTCTCAATATTTTAGAGAAAAATGGCGTAAGGGAAGAAAAGACTACTTTTCTTCATCTGCTGTCTGCCAGCGGAAGGGGCAGCGCTGATCTCATCATGGGCCCCTCAGGGGAAGAGAACTCTTCTTCAAGCAGACGTGTGGTATTCAAGCTCCGGTTCCGTTCAATAGAACAGAAACCGCTCCTTGTAGCCTTCCAATCGGAAAAAGAGTAAGTATGGCGCAGACCCAACAAGATGAATATGTTTCCTTTGAAGATCTGAACATCACCATTCGGGAGGTAGTGAGCAACCTGAACACCTCGCTACGGCGTCTGACCCAAGTACCTCCAGGCTCACGTCTTCAAAATCTGCAAAATACTGTCTACAGTATAGATGCCCCTGTCGTACACCGTCCCTGGCCGCTTCAACGACACCTGCAGGAATGGGCTGCGTTTATTTCGGGAGAGACGGAAACCCTTGATAATCCTGCAATCAAGTACCTCTGCTGGGTGCCGGAAATAGCCACCGATACAAGGTTCCTCACCTATGTGGAGAATTCCCCCATAGAGCTGAACTGGCGATCCCTCGCCGGGCTTGTCCGTTCATGTCATTGCAGATGGGAGAATCTCTCCCTTGAAGGCCCATCGATCTCTATCATAAAAGATTTGCTGAAGCATTATAAGGGGTCAAACCGGGTCCTTTTGAAATGGCAGGCAAATATTGATGCCGTTCTCGGCAGAAAGGCTCCTCTCATATCGGCTGAAAAACTTATTCGCAGAGGCAAGGGGCTTCAGTCTTTCCTCGATGAATGGCAGTTCGAAACGCAGTCGCCTTTTTTTCAGAAGTTTGTCGAGATTGCAGCCGCCATGTGCCGCGATCAGGTCACGAGACTCCCCGATGATGTACTGGTTCTGCTTTTTGGAGATCTTTTGTCATGGCCGGGATGGAGAATGTCTGCTTTCAAAAAAGAGATCGGGGCGCTCATCCTCCACAAACCCATGAATGGACGTGTTCAGGAAACAACCCAGAGGTTCATCCTCCATCATAAAGAGCTTAGTGATCCCCGACTCCCTGTCAACTGCATCAAATGGGCCGAAGTACCGGAGCAGGCCAAAGTCCTCTTTGTCCAGTGGCTCCGACGGGAAAACCCTTATGTCTTTAATGAGCACGTGTTTCAGCAAGACAGAGGCTGGACTTGGCAACAGAGGGCTTCCGGGATGGACCCGCTTTCCTTTGAACAGAAGGAATGGCAATAAATAGAATCTCCCTTCCCGGCTCATGGGGCCGATTGTGTCTTCTGGAAATTCTCATATTAGTATGGCATCCTTTCTTTTTGAATGCATGAGATATCGTGATGAGTATGTCTCATATTACCCACTCAATGTGAGAAAGAGCCTTATTTATGTAGCTTTCGTAAAATCAAATCCTTCAATGAAGCGCGGGCAATAAGAAACGAAGGACTATTCCTTGATACTATAAAAACTCAAAAGAACAATTATGTATTATTAATACGCGAGAAATGACAATATTGTAACATCATGGTTATTGCTAAGTTCCATATTGTTCGCCTGAAACTTAATTTTCTATAAAATAAATCCCTTTGTTATTCCTTTTATAGATCGTTCATTCATTAAAATAAAACCGTTGGCATGCATTTTGCTATACAATAATATTCGTAACGTTGATTTACGATTAATATAACAACTAATATAACAACGGAAGAGATATACAAAACATGAAACTGTTAGAAGAATTTAAAAAGATCGCGGGCGATATAAAAATTATCGAAACAGAAGAAGAAAAAGAAATGTACAGCCATGATATAGGCGACGTTCCTACAATCATGACCAAAACATTTTTTCAAATACAACCTGATTTTGTCGTCCAGCCCAGAAGCGCCGAAGAAATAAAAAAAGTGCTGGAATTTGCTAATGAGAAGAAAGTGCCTGTTATCCCGAGGGGCGCAGCATCATGGGGATTCGGGGGAGTAATTCCGACAAATGCAGGAATAGTTGTTGATTTATCACCGTTTAGAAAAATCCTCTATCTCAACAAAGCGCAAAAGACCATAACTGTGGAAGCAGGAGCAAGATGGAGCGATATTGATATTCTGGCCAAAAAAGAAGGTTTATGCCTGATGACATATCCTTCGAGCAAATTTTCCACAGTCGCCGGCTGGATTGCCACAGGCGGTTACGGCATCAACAGTTTTTGCTATGGCCACTTATCCAACCAGATTGTGTCCATGACCGTTATAAAACCTTCAGGCGAATCTAAAAAGATTACCCCCAATGATCCTGATTTTGCGTACTTCGTTTCCACGGAAGGTGAGTTTGGAATCATTACCGAAGTAAACCTTAAATTACGTGATGTTCCTCAGGCATCCTATCCCCATCTGTTCTATTTTGAAAGTGACAACAATGCTTTCATGTTCATTGAAAAATTCATCAAATCAAGGCAGGCTGATGAACTCAAGCCCAATGTTATCCGTTTTCTTGATGAAAATCATTTAAATGACATCAATGAAATGATGCATTCGACGGTATTTAAAAAGAGTGCCGGCGTTTTGATGGAATTTGATAACTCTGAAAAAGATAAAAAGTTTTCAACACTTATAGAGCAAAACAATAAAGTTGAAGAAGCGCCTCGCTATGTTGCCAGTTATTTATGGAATGAGCGGCTCTTCGGCATGAAAACAAAACGCCTGGGCCCTACGATTCTGGCCAGTGAAAGTATTATACCAATAGAA
>PNOF01000082.1 GCA_013824645.1 Syntrophus sp. (in: bacteria)
CGCCCAGAACGATCAGTAGGATCGCAATTATGTACTTCGGTCTCATAGAACCTCCCGTTTCCTTAGTTTTAATGGTACAAGAGGATGTCTTGCTACACTCGTCGCCCCTGAATAACTCTGACCAGCACGACAACGATGGCAATCACCAGCGCGATGTGAATGAATCCTCCCATCGTATAACTGGTCACCAACCCAAGCAGCCACAGAACTATCATTATTACTGCAATCGTCCACAGCATGTGATCCTCCTTTTAAATAGGTTCCCCGGCAAGCCGGGGAACCTATTTAGATTATTCGATGGTCATAAAGTTCTTTACGCCTTTTACACCATTTATGTCATTGGCAAATTTGGCGGCCAGATCTTTTTCAGATGCGTTTTTGGCCTTACCACTCAATTCGACTACACCATTCTTCGTGATAACCGAGGTATTGAGGGCGCTGGTCGAGCGGTGATAGAGCAGCGTCATCTTGACCTGGGCGGTGATGGAAGCGTCATCAATCTTTTCGCCTATTGTTGGCGTCTTTTTCGAGGTCTTTGCTACTGTCATTTCATTTTTTACCTCTTTGACCCCATCGATATCCTTGGCATATTCCGTCGTCAGATCCTTTTGTGCCTTGCTGGTTGCTTCACCCTGCAAGGTAACGATTCCGTCTTTTACCTTTACTTCAGTTTTGAAGCCGCTCACGCTGCGATGGAGCAAGAGTGTGTTTTTCACTTTCAACATGAGCCACGTATCCGAGTTCTCGGCGGGCGTTTCCCCTTTAACTTCCAGCTTGTTGTCCACAGTCTTGACCCCGGGCAAACCCGCAACAGTCTCTTTGGCTAATGACTTGTGGGATTCTTCGGAGACAGTTCCCGTTAAGATAACAGCGCCATCCATGGACTGGATTTTAATATCATCCTCATGGAGGTAGGTCTTGAACACATAGGATTGTTTGGCCGATGATTCAATGCGGTCATCCATGTTGGACGCATATACAGGCATACTGATCGCTAACAGAGCGACGGCAGCCACGATGAGAGATATAGAATATTTTGCTTTCACGTTATGTTCTCCTTATTATTGCTGTTTTTTGAACTCTTTTATTCCTAAGACCCCAGGACCTTCTTGACCTGACCGATCTTTTCCTGCACTTTTCCGGCTATCTTTTCGGCTTTGCCTTTGGCCTCCAACTTGGGATTATCGGTTATTTTCCCGGCCATTTCCCTGGCCTTGCCCTTTGCTTCGTGAAACGTGCCTTGTACGTTGTCTTTCATGCTGGATTTCATTACATTCCTCCTTAAGAAAATGTCAGAAGAGCCCCGCCCTGTGGGGGGGCGGGGCTCTTCACTTTTTATAGTTTTGGTGCCCAGTTCATCCCATCAGGCGATGTCAATATTGTGCCATCGGTACCGATAACAACGAATTTCTTACCCGCACGAGCGACTGCCCCGAGCCAGCTTTGTGTCCCCGAGCTCACTGTGGTCCAGTTCCATGAATCAGGCGATGTCACGATCGTGCCATATGCGCCAACGGCCACAAATCTCTGATTACCATACGCGATACCAGAGAGATACTCTGTCGTTCCTGAATAACGCTGAGTCCATGTTACCCCGTCGTCAGGCGATGTCATGATTTTTCCATTTGCCCCGACGGCTGTAAACGTTCCCTTAGCATAAGCCATGCCAAAGAGGTGGTCGGTAAATTGCGTGTTGCCCCGACGTGTCCAGGAGATACCATCCGGTGAGTTGAAGATATAGCCCATCTCGCCGATGGTGACAAAATTATCCTTGCCATAGGAAACATTCCTCAGGGCATAGGGAGTCATGTTCGCCCTTTTGGTCCATGTGTATCCGTCTGGTGAAGTGGTGACCGTACCCGCACTGCCGACCGCAACGAAGATCCCGCGGGCATACTTGATGGCCCAGAGATCACTGGTGACGCCGGACTGCCGGGTGGTCCATGTTACCGCGTCCCTTGAGGCTGTTACGATCGTACCGCGGGCGCCCACCGCTACAAATGTACCATTACCGTATTCCACGTCTACAAGAGGCACCAGAGTCCCGGAATGCCTCGCAGTCCAGGTTTCACTATCAGTCGAAGACAGTATAATGCCCCTACCGTACGTGACAACGTACATGGGCTTCACTTCATCGGACACTTGCGTTTGCGCTATGCCTGAACCTGCAAAAAACATAAAAACTGCCATAATAACCATTGAGAGTACAAAGATCTTTTTCATCTGATTTTCTCCTTTCTCGTTTTTACTCAAAAAACCTTAAACCACTTAAATTGTGCTTCCTCTTTTCTGAAAAATTCTATTAGAACCGGTTTAGATCCGTTTCCAATGCATTGAGCCTGTGGGAAATGTCTCCTCGCTCCTCGTGCGTGCTGTATCTGCCTCCTTCCGTCATCCGCAAATAATCACGCCGAATGGTGTCCAGTCTGTATTGAAATTCCCGTCCCTCTGTCAGAGGCAAACGCCCGCTGATTCTTCCATTATCAATTCTCCCCTGGAGTGTGACAATCCTGTCTCCGTTCCTTGGTTCTTCAATTCTTGCGGTCCGACCCAATACCTTGTTGATCTCATCTCTCAGCGTATCAAGTCTCCCAAGAATACTATCCCACTCGTCCCTGTAGACCCTTCTGTCTTTCAGCGCTATGTAGTCTGTTCGAATATCCTTCAGTGTCGTCAGAAAGGCTTGAGACTGATCAGGGGTAAGTGCACTGGTTTTCAACCCATCGCCAATCTTCTCCTGGATTATAACCATCTTGTTCTCTGCACTCCTTTCATTATCCGGCCATGTTTGCATAGAGACGCAGCCCGAAAATAAGGCTAATCCAAAAACCACTAACGCTGATAACAAAATAATCTTTTTCATTTCTCTCCTCCTGCTTTTAGATGTCAATCATTGGATTGCATCATTACTACATGTAACCCAGACATTGTTATTCCCCGGAATCCTTATTCTGTTCCGGATAATTGTCTTCAAGGGCAATGGGCGTACTCAGCATAACGAATAGAGCGGATACAGTGGTTGTGATAAGGAAGACCAATTTCATTTTGTTCGTCATCTTACACCTCTGTCCTTATGATACAGCAGGCACTCTCCCATGTCTGTCGCAGAACCAACAATTATTTTGTAGCGCTTTCGTGTGCGAGCCTGTCGTCTTTTTTACTACAGGAATTGGGATTAGAAATATTTATTTTCTTAAAGCAGAATATTACGGAATGATTGATGGGATCTTATCAATCAGAGAAAAATATATATTCTGAAAACATTTCCTTCATCTGTTCAGTCCACTATTGATCTTTGTGCTCAAGTTCCGCAATAACCTGAGCACCTAACAATAGGATTAATGCGGCAGCCTCCGTAATGAGAAGGGCCACCACTGCCGTCGCGAAGGAACCATAAATTATGCTTACCATCGACAGGGTGGAGTAATACCAGACCAGTATATGACGAATGATTTCCCATAAAATAGTTGCGGTTATACCCCCAATCAGTGCATGACGAAAGGTGGTACGAACTACCGGCATAATAAGGTATATGGAAGCGAGCAGGACCACCTCACCGATTACTCGAATTATGTACAATGCGATTCCGGACGTGGCTTCAAGATTTACACTCCATCCGAAAAGTATGAGTTGTCTCTTTTCAAGTATCTCTAAGGCACCTGTAATAAACGAAACCAGCGCTATACCCAGACCGATTGAAAAGACATATATATATGGAATGACAGCGGAAATGAAGAAGTTGCGACGGTCAATTCTGATACGACGAATAAAGATAACCGACATAGCTCTTTGAAGTACACCAAAGGCCATGGAGCTGAAAAACAGCATAGCCAGGAATCCGATAATACCGACCGCTTGACGATGCAGCAGGAATACCTGCACCTGTTCGGTCAGAATTGCCCCGTAGCCCGGTATCAACATCCCCGTGTAGGTTGACAACGTATTGAACAGTTGTTCCTCTCCTATAAAATGAGACAGCCCGGTTAGGGCGAGGATTGACATAGGCACAATCGACAACAGAGCGTAATAGGCAAGCGCGCCGGATAAGAGCAGGCCCTCATTGCGCATAAAACCAATACCGACCCTCAGCAGGAAGCTGAAAAGCCGACCAAGCAACCCTCTGATACCTTGTCGTTTATTCATCCGTTGTTTCCTTGAGACATAGTATACGCTTTATACCGGTATGGCCATATTCCTTGGCATTCACAACCGGGTTTTCCTTCCGGGTCCTCGCCTGCATCGCGGTGCTGCGAGAATCTATTTAGCTCGCATAGCTTTCAATCAATCGCGTACTTCCGGATGAACCAGGTCTTAATCAGCTGGGTAAGGACCATGTAGCACAATAAAATAGCCGCTAACAGTGGCCAATACAACAAGGGCAGCGGCACAAAACCTAAGGCCCCTGCCAATAAGGATGACGATGGCAACCACGCCCCGAACGCAACAATGATGAGTGAACTCAGGATCAATGGCAGGCTTGCCCTGCTCTGGATAAAGGGGATCTTGTTCGTGCGGATTACGTGAATGATCAGCGTTTGTGTAAACAAGGATTCTATAAACCAGCCGGTATGAAAGAGGGGCCCGTTATCCCAGGCCTTGAACAGATAGAGCATCATGAAGAAGGTCGCATAGTCGAATATCGAGCTGATAGGGCCGATGAAGAGGATAAACCGGCGGATTTCACCCATGGCCCATTTTCGCGGCTTCATAAGCCACTCCTGATCGACATCATCGGTCGGGATCGTTGTCTGGGAAAGATCATAGAGCAGATTATTGGCCAAAACCTGCAATGGCAACATAGGCAGGAAGGGCAGGAAGATGCTGGCGCCTACCACACTGAACATGTTGCCGAAATTGGAACTGGCAGCCATTTTGATGTACTTGATAATATTGCCAAAAACTTTGCGGCCTTCGATAACGCCTTCCTGCAGGACAAGGAGGCTTTGTTTCAGGAGAATGATATCAGAGGATTCTTTGGCAATATCAACAGCACTGTTCACCGAGATGCCCACATCGGCAGCCTTGAGGGCCGGGGCATCGTTGATCCCGTCTCCTAAAAATCCGACGACATGGCCTTGTTGCTGCAGGGCTCGAATAATGCGCTCCTTGTGTGCCGGAGACAGTTTTGCAAAAACAGTCGTTTCTTCAGCTGCTTGTCCCAACTGTGCATCCGTCATTTCTTCCACTGCGTGACCCAGCAGAATATGGTCGATTGAGAGCCCGACCTGTCTGCAGATGTTGCCGGTCACCACTTCGTTATCCCCTGTAAGAATTTTGACGTGCACATTGATGCGGTGCAGGCCTTCGAGTGCTTCCTTTGCCGTTTCCTTTGGGGGGTCCAGGAAGGCCAGAAAACCTAAAAGGACCATGTCCGTCTCATCCTCGATGGCGTAGGCTTTTAACGCTTCCGGCATTATTTTGTATGCCAGGGCAATGACCCTGAAACCTTCTTCGTTTAATTTCCTGACCAACTCCACTGTCTTTGTATGGTGTTCGGTGGTGTCTTTAGCGAGTACTTTGCCCTGGATTTCAACGCCGGTGGAAAGGGCAAAGATTTCCTCTACGGCACCCTTGCAGATAAGGATATGACGGTTCCGGTTACCTTCTACTACCACCGACATGCGGCGGCGCACAAAGTCGAAAGGGATTTCATCAATCTTCTTAAAGTGCTGTTCCTCAATTAATCGTTTTTCCAAATGGGTGTGGTTGAGCACCGCCACGTCCATCAGGTTCTTCAATCCCGTCTGGAAATAGCTGTTCAGAAAACCGAAGTTGAGGATTCCATCACCTTCATTACCATCAACATCGAGATGTTTTACCAGTACTATTTTCCCCTGCGTAAGTGTCCCGGTCTTATCCGTGCAGAGCACATCCATGGCGCCGAAGTTCTGGATTGCGTTGAGCCGTTTGACAATAACCTTTTTGCGGGACATGCTGATTGCGCCCTTGGAAAGGTTGACCGTGACGATCATGGGCAGCATCTCAGGAGTAAGACCTACTGCTACTGCCATGGCGAAGAGAAAAGCCTCAAGCCAATTGCCTTTTGAGAGCCCGTTGAGTAAAAAAACGAGGGGCACCATGACCATGATGAACTGGATCATTAACCAGGCAAATTTATTGATGCCTTTGTCAAAGGCCGTCAGTTCGCGTTCACCGGTAAGGCTGGTCGCCAGAGAACCAAGATAGGTGCTGCTACCGGTTACAACCACTACCGCCGTGGCTGAACCGACTTCAACATTAGATCCCATGAAACAGATATTCGGTATATCTAATGGGTCCTGATCTGGGTTGGTGAGCCTCTCTGCCGATTTCTCAACCGGAAGGGCTTCTCCGGTCAAGGCCGCCTGGTTGATATGCAAATCTTTTTCAGAGATGAGGCGCACATCGGCTGGCACCATGTCACCTGCCGAGAGCAGGACAATGTCACCCGGAACCAACTCCTTCAAGGGAATCTCTTTCTTCTCACCGGCACGCAACACATCGGCCACCGTGCTGACCATGCGTTTAAGCTTTTCTGCTGCCTTGTCGGACCGAAGTTCCTGGAAAAAGCGCAGAAACACTCCCAGCAGCACCATGGCAAAAATCATTATTGTTGCCCGTATGTCGCCTGTCAGGTAAGAGACTATTCCCAGAACCACCAAGAGGATTACCAGGGGATTCTTGACATTGGCGATTAACCGTATAAGGGCTGATTTGCTTTTTTCTTTCGCGATCTCGTTTGACCCGTATTGCTTAAGGCGAGTCCGGGCCTCCTTTGCAGTAAGACCATTCGTTTCGGTGCGCAGTTTTTGCAGAACTACCGTGATGTCCGTCTGTGCGCTCTCCAGGAGTTCTCCGGAAATGGTTGTCTTATTGTTGTTCATGATCAAGGAGTCTTTTCTTCTTTCAGTTTCAACAGAGCTTCACTCGTTCCACCAGGAACAAAATGAGTTGAAAACCCCAACCGCTTGAAGACGTGAAGCATCCTCTCATTTTCGGTGAGAACATCTGCCCGGACTTCTTCAAGACCTTTTTCCCTGGCTATTTCGATGAGCATCTCTACAAGTTTGGACCCAAGGCGTTTGCCCTGGTATTTATCCTGCACGAGAAAGGCCACCTCACCGGACGTCATGTCCTGGTCCATAATAAGCCGTGCAACCCCTATCATGCTTTTCTTGCCCTCTTTCTCTGTTTCTGCGACTATCGCTATGTGCCTGTCATAATCGATATTACAGAAAAGGATAAGCCATTCGTGAGATATGTCTTTGATGGCGGAGAAAAATCTGGTCCTCAATGTTTCATGCGACAGTGAAGAGAGCATCTCCTGTTCGGCAGGCTCGTCTTCAGGCCGTATGGCCCTTAAAAGCACTTTGGTCCCATCCGACAGTTGCCAGGATGTGGTGTACTTCGTCGGATAGGGGGTAATAATCAGGTGAGGATAGGTTGATCGGTCGGCAGCAACGTAATTTTTGTCAACGATGATTCGCGCGTCAAGGGCGGTGGCAATGCCCCCCGATATGGCAAGAGGATTTATGTCTATT
>PNOF01000083.1 GCA_013824645.1 Syntrophus sp. (in: bacteria)
AAAGAATTCAGCCAGAGCCGGATTTATCGGCGATTGGCTGGAATGACGGGTTAGCCCCAGCATTCTCGTACTTCTTCTTCCGACCACAGTCCAAATGCCGGTCCGAAGAGACCAAGAAAACAGGACAAAAAGATGTCAGCATATCGAAACACGCCCCCAACATCGGGATACGATGCACGGGAAGACCACGACATTCCTGTAGAATCCAGGCGAAGAAATCTGTTGGCCAGGCGAACATCGGCATGGGTAAACGATGACAAGTCGGCGTAGAAGATATCGTAGGCTTCTTCGTGGTCTACCTCAACCGCCATCTTTCGTAAACTCTTTCCAGACCAGTTGTGAACAACCTGCCCCCTTTTTGCGGGGTTTTCAAACTTTGTCCGTACCGAGTTGTACCGTGCCTCAACCTGGGTCTGCCTCGGTGCCCACCCGGATTGCCAGGCGGTTTCCATAGCCTCTCTCCAATCGGGCTTCTTGCTACCACGATGTTTTCCCCAAGCGTCCATCTGCTTCTTGGTAAGGATCGATTCGTACTCTACGTACTGTCTGGACCTGGTCGAGGGATCTTGTGTTATGTAGTGGGACGTCACGTCGATCTCAAACATGGGTCTGACAATAGTGTACCCGACGGTTGTGGGAAAATACTCCTCCCCAAAGGACTGAATTAACCTTAGCAAAGAATCGGCAGCTCTCACGCTATGCGTAAGGAAACATACCATGAGAGACGTGTACTCCAGACCTGCAGAGTGAATACGGTTGACCTCCGCTCGCTCTGCAAAACGAACCAGCTCGGCGAGTACGTTCCGATGTTCTTCGTTGCTCAACCCTCTAATCGCCATAATGCATGTCCTTGATCCTGATTATTCATCTCATGGGCTAACATATAATATACCGCAAGCGGTAATTTCCAAAATATTAGTATTTACTAAGAAAAATGTCAATAAACAATGTTCATTCGTTATGGAGCGATAATGCTAATAAAGTAAAATATTTACATCCATATCAGAGAAATATCGGCGCTACAACATTTGCAATATATCATTAATATACACATGATATATTGCAAGCGGTAATATCTTGAAATTCATTATTTTCTGGTATTGTCAGTAAGGATAAAACAACAATCATCATTGAATATCAATTGCTATACGTATCATAATTTGATTGATTCTTAGAACCACCAAGAGTCATTATCTAACCTGCTTTTCTCACAAAAGAGGGAGGAAAAATGACTCAGATGCAACCACCAACGCGCTCTCAGATGCACTGCAAACCATAAAGCTTCGCTCCGCGAAGCGCAAACACATTGAATACTCCTTGACTATTGCCGGGACTTGTTCCCGGCGTAGAGTGGACGACGGCTTGGAGGGGTACGGTTCAATTGCGAGCATCAGTCGAGCAAAAAGATGGATATGCGATGCACTGGTACGGCTTGCTGGCGCGGAAGCCGGAGTTGCATCGAAAAAATAGGTTTGCCGGGAACCCACGCGTTATGTAAGGATTAAAGAGTAACCAAACTGGTACGTAGGTGGTAAGCGCTGAGCAGCGCATGCCGTGGCAGGGCGCGCATAGACGCTTTCCCCTCCAAGCCGTTGGCCAGCTACAAAAACACAAAATATTATGCATCAAACAAGATCATGTAATTCACGACTTCGGATACTGGGCAAGTTCCAGAATAATGCCTTCGGGGCCGTAACAATAGACTAACTTTTTACCTGTTTTACCCCAGACCCGGATATTGCTTTGGAACTGGACTCCATTGGCTTTAAGTCGCTCGACTTCTGCTTCGATATCATCTACCTCAAAGGCTATATGACGGAACCCAATCTGATTCGCATGGCTCAACTCAGGGTCTCTCCCGCCAATCGGAGAAAAATACTGAATCAGTTCAATATTAGTATGCGACCCCGGCAGGGAAAGGCCGACAAACTCCGCTTCGATATTCGGAAGACCCGTAACAATAGAGAGTTCTTCTCCTGATAGATGTGAGGAGATTACTTCCTCGAAACCAAGATTCAAGAAAAACTTTTTTGCCTTGTGAAGATCACTAACGACGATGTTGATGTGGTCTATGTCTTTAATCATATATACCGATCCAGGAACAATGAATACATATTGTTAACAATCACTTAAATAGTAGTATGTACCCTATGGGTTGTCAAGAATGATTCCTGCCCTATTGAATGTCAACTTGAATATTATCCGACCAGAGCTTCACGATTGAAAATGGCAACAAAGCGGCAGGCACGAGCGCAACAAGTCGGCTGAAACATCTTAATGTTTATCTGCTGATTCATGCAATTTTATCATGGTTTAAAAGCGGTTCCTTTAAAAAAGGTATAACAGAATGTACCATCATCTTCGGTTGCCCGGTACAAATCTTTGATCCCTTTGTTCCAGATCTTTTCATTGATCATATTTAATGAAAGCGCCTGCTCCTTAACACCTTCAACCATGGCTATAAATGTTTTCTTTGAAAAACCATCCACCAGGTCAGGCTTGCTTGAATCGACATATACCATACGCGGAGACACGCTGGCTGCCCTAAAACCGGCTTGGTTTATTAATGGATAGAGTTGTCGACCGATCAGCGAATTGCCCTTCAACCCCGCCTGTATATCTATCAAACAGCGAACAGTCTGCATAGCTTCTTTGCTTTCAGGATAACAATAGAAGGAACCGTGATCACCTTCAATGACGGTAATGGTCCCGCCTTTTTTCAGGACCTTATTGAGGTACATTAAGGCATCGAGAGGTTTTGACAGATGTTCAAGGACAAAACAGACAAAAATATGGTCAAAATCTCCCTCCTGAAAAGGCAAATCAAAAATATCAGCCCCTTGAAAGGTTACATTGGTGATGTTCTCCGCCATAACAGCCTTTTGAGCATGATCTATGGAATCCTGAGAAATGTCTATTGCATGGAAATGAGCGTCAGGACTGTTTTTTGTAAGAATAACTGTCTGGGCTCCGATACCGCAGCCTGCTTCCAATATACGGCTTCCGGCAGGATAACGGGTGTCGTGGTTTAAGAGCTCCGCAAGCGTCTTCGCCTGATCAGCTAATCTACAGGATTCCTTCTCTGTATAGCCGTGAACATAGTTTTCCATTCAAGTTAGCCTATCTCTTGTTCAATTAGCTTGGTAATTTCTCCCTCATTGGGAAATCGCTGTCCTTCAACATCGTGTTTGGAATAGATCACCTTGCCGTCACACTTTACTTTAAAGATACCGCCGCTGCCTTTGAACAATGTAATATTTGAATCAGGATATTTTGCTTTCAATTCCGCTTCCACCCGGGAAGCATGAGGAAAAAAGTTTCAGGAAACACAATATTCAATAAAAATGTTCATGACGCCTCCTTTGTTCATAGTGATTCAACAAGTCCATCTGATGATTAGTCTGTAGCTTGCTCCAATTTCTCAATAGTAGTATTTACCATATAGATTGTCAACAATGATCAAGATTTGAAATGTACGGTGTGAAGTATGTTTTCTTCATCTTTTCGTATAGAACTGCACCGTATGCAACGACCTGCATTACAGACCCGAATCATAACTGGTCGCAAGTACTCTTTTTGTCTTTACCTTTAACCTTTAGCCTTTTACCTACCACCTATAGTCTATCACCCCTTGCCTATAGCCCGTTTTCAACTTATTATTGACACCATTTATAAAAATGGGTATCATAATGTCTATGATAAATAGTTTGTCCAGCCAGAAAATAATGTTGAACGTATGGTGGTGGGGTAGCTAAAGCTATCCCATGAACGGGCAGGCCGTTTAAGCTCATTGGGATAGCAATCCCTGGGGCTTAAGCGGCCTTTTTGTTTTCAGCCGCTTTAAGATTTCCTGAAGGGTCTTCTTAAAGCGGCTTTTTTTATTTTAAAGGGAGGTTTCATGTATCCATCGTTAGAAGAATTTAAGGAATTATCAAAGAAGTATAACAGGATTACCGTCTATAAAGAGACCAACGGCGATATGGATACCCCCGTGTCGATCCTCTCCAAGCTTCTCTCCCTGGACAGGGCAATCCTTCTGGAAAGCGCAAAAGAGAGCAAAGTCTACAGCAGGTTTTCCTTTCTTGCTTTCGGCATCAGGGAAAAGCTCCTTTTAAAAGAAGACGGTCTTTACAACAATGGAAAGCTCCTTGGGGATATTTCTTATCTTGAAGAAATACTTCTTCAAAACAGAACCGCGCCATATGAGGGTTTTGGTGATTTCTCCGGCGGCTATGTGGGGTATCTCAATTTCGGATTTGTCGAGCAATGCAACATTCTGAGACAACCCCTTTCGCATAAAGATGCCGACGCAGGGACGCTCTATCTCGTGGAGAAGTTCTGTGTCTATGACAACTACACCAATAGACTTTATATAGCTCTTTCAAAGAAGATCGACGGCAGTATTCCCGCTGAAGGCATCTATGAAAGGATCAGAGAAGAACTTGAGAAATCGGAAAGGGAATTAAAAAGCCTCTCCGGGGTGCGTCCCATGCCGCTCAATCCCACTGTCACGAGAAGCATTCCCAAAGAAGAGTTCATGGGCAAGGTACAGAAAATCAAGGAACTGATCGAGGAGGGCGAGGCAATACAGGTCGTGCTCAGCGATTATCTGGAAATAGATAACCTGGACCCTTTCCAGTTCTACCGGAATCTCAGAAAAATAAACCCTTCACCGTATATGTATTTTATCAAGGACGAAAATTCCTTTGTTGTCGGGTCAAGTCCGGAGGTGCACATACGGGTCCGCGGTAAAACGGCTTATTTACGGCCTATCGCCGGTACGAAACCGAGAGGTAAGTCGGATAATATAGACGAGATCATTAAAACCCTCACAGAAGACGAAAAGGAAAAGGCAGAGCACCTCATGCTTGTAGACCTCGCAAGGAACGATTTGTCAAGAATATGCTCTGTGGGGACCATCAGTGTAGAAAGCTTTATGGAACCGGAAGTCTACTCCCACGTTGTCCATCTTGTTTCGCAGGTAAAGGGGGAATTAAAAGAGAGCGCCGGTGTCATTGATGCCATTACAGAGACATTTCCTGCAGGCACGGTATCTGGAGCGCCGAAAACACGGGCCATAGAGATCATCGATGAACTGGAGGAAACCCCAAGAGGCGTCTATTCGGGGTGCACAGGCTACATCGGATTCAATGGAAATGTCGATATGGCAATCACGATCAGGACCGCCGTATTCAACGGGTTCAAAGCGCGGCTGCAGGCAGGGGCCGGTATCGTCTATGACAGCATACCGGAAAAAGAGTATCAGGAGGTCATGAACAAGCTTAAGGCCTTAATACGATCAGGGGGGATCAATGATAGCATTGATTGATAACTACGATTCTTTTACCTTCAATATCTATGACTACTTGATGAAATTCGCCGACATCAGGGTTTTCAGGAATACGGACAGTCTTGAGGACCTTAAGGCCCTGGACTTACAAGGGCTCGTTATCTCACCGGGTCCGTCCCACCCTTCCAGCTCACTTCTCAGTCTCGATGCCATTACCTGTTTCAAAGGGAAAATCCCTATCCTCGGCATCTGCCTTGGCATGCAGGCCATCGCTTACGAGGGTGGCAGCACAGTGCGGAGGGCAAAAAAGATTATGCACGGCAAAGTGGATTCCATGAAGCATTCCGGAGGTCTTCTCTTTAAGGGTGTGGAAAAAATATTCACGGCAACCCGCTATCATTCACTTGTCGTAGAAAATGATAAAAATGATTTCCATATCTCTGCTGTTTCAGAGAGTGACGGCGAGATCATGGCCATTGAGAATATCGATCAGAAGCTCTTCGGTCTCCAGTTCCATCCCGAATCATATGCCACCGACCACGGCATAACATTCATAGAAAATTTTGTGGAGGTCTGTAATGGAAATGCTTGAAAAGATACAACGGGGCATGGATCTCACCTTTGAAGAGGCGACAATCATGTTTAACGAAATGCTCTCGGGCAATGTGGAGGAACCCCTTATGGAGGCAATTCTCCTGGCACTGGCGGAAAAAGGTGAAACTGAGGAAGAGATTGCGGCCGCAGCAAAGGTCATGCTCAGCCACGCAATACCAGTAGACCACACATTTGATACCTTGTTGGACACCTGCGGCACCGGCGGTGACGGAAGCGGCAGTTTCAACATCTCCACGGCTGCGGCAATCCTCTGCAGCCTCTTTGTCCCCGTAGCCAAACACGGCAACAGGGCGATGAGTTCAAAATCGGGTTCAGCCGATGTACTGGAGGCCCTGGGCGTCCCCATCGACCTTGGCAGAGAAGAAGCATCGCAATTTTTATCGAAGAAAAACTTTGTCTTTCTCTTTGCCCAGAAATTCCATCCTGCCATGAAGTCTGTGGCAGCAGTACGAAAGAAACTCGGCAGAAAAACTATATTTAATCTTCTGGGCCCCCTTTGTAATCCGGCAAAGCCCGATTGCCAACTCATAGGCCTTTTCAGTGAGGACTTTATGGCGCGTTACATGGGCGCCATCGAGCGCATGGGTATCCCCAACGCCATGGTCGTATCCAGCGAGGACGGTCTCGATGAGGTGAGCATATCGGATAAGACCACCTGCTATCATAAAAAGGGGTCTTCTGTAAGAAAATTTACCTTTGATCCACAGGAATTCGGCATATATGCGGGCAAAGAGGCCATACAGGGCTAT
Source organism: Syntrophus sp. (in: bacteria) (assembly GCA_013824645.1). Classification (GTDB taxonomy): domain Bacteria; phylum Desulfobacterota; class Syntrophorhabdia; order Syntrophorhabdales; family Syntrophorhabdaceae; genus PNOF01. The sequence goes on from PNOF01000083.1 coordinate 6,655, forward strand.
GAGGCACAGACAAACGCGGAGATTATGAAAGAGGTCTTCCTCGGCAAAAATCACAGCGATCTCACCAACGCCATTGCCATCAATGCGGCCTTCAGTCTCACACTGACCGAGGTAGAGACAGACCTCAGAAAGGCATTCCTGCTCGCCAGGGAAACAATAAAAAGCGGCAAAGTGTATGAAAAGCTTACGGAGCTTTCATCATGATAAGAAAGATAGTGGAGACCAAGAAAAGAGAAGTTGCGGCGTTACGGGGGCATGTGTTTTCATCGCGAACAAGACCGGTGATACCTTTCAAGCTGAAAAAGGGCATCAATATCATTGCCGAGTTAAAGAGAAAATCGCCTTCAGCAGGCGATATAGGAGAGATTGACGACAGGAGGATAGCCATTTACACTCAATACGCAACTGCCATGAGCATCCTCACGGACGCCACCTATTTCAACGGCAGCTTCGAACTCCTCGCAGAGGTGGCAGGTAAAACCAACACGCCTATCCTCTGTAAAGACTTTTTCATTGATGAAAGTCAAATCGATCTTGCCTGGTCAAAAGGCGCTGATATGATACTCCTCATTGCCAGAATACTCGAAGAGGACCGCTTGAAAACACTCTACGACTATGCGCAGCATCTCGGTCTCAACTGCCTCGTTGAAGTTCATGAAGCAAAAGAACTCAAAAATATTTCCCATCTTAATGCCCATATTGTAGGCGTGAACGCCCGCAACCTGGACACGCTCACCATAGATCTGGATAGGGCAAAAGAGATCATGTCCCTCGTG
>PNOF01000084.1 GCA_013824645.1 Syntrophus sp. (in: bacteria)
CCTGAAGCAATGATAGCGTAACGCCAGCCGTAGTTTCGGACTTTCACAGAAAAACCATAGCCGATCAACAAACGTTGCAGTTCCTCCGGTTCATAAAATTGTGCAGGTTCATTGAAAAGGACCTCCAACCGGCAGATAAACCTTCCCATAAATTTTCCCGGGTCAATGTCGAAAATAAACAACGTGCCTTTCCCATCCAAACAACGCATCATCCCGGCAATTGCTTGTAAGGGATCATTCAGGTGGTGGAGGGCATCGCCGATGAGAATAACACCAAATGCCTGATCGCAAAAGGGCAGTTGTTCGGCATTTCCTTCTATCTTGTAAGCATAGACTGGCGCATATTTGAGCATACCACGAGCAGGATCAATACAGACATGGACAAAATCTTCCCGCACACCATGCACAAACTGCGTAAGGATGCCAGTGCCTGATCCAATGTCAAGAACCGCTGCGCCTGTCTTCATGGGGGTAATGATATCAGCAAGGTCCTTTCTTGCCCTCGCTGGGTAGATAAAGGATGCGAAGAGCTTGAATATAAATCCGAGACGATTAAAAGGTATCATGATAGGTCTATCTAATTATGAGTCATTGACGGTCACAAATCAACTATTGAAAAAACTAATTACAAGAAAAACTATATTGATGTTGCGGCAGGGCGGACTATAGAGGTTTAGCATAAAATCACATTATACCCCCAAATTTCTCAGTAAAGTTATTCATAGAACCGGTCACAAAGATTCCTTTTTGTTATTAATGACTGCTCACTAATACCAACAAAATATTGGAGATGCAAAGAGTTTTCACCTATAATGGACGTATCTAAGGAAGTCCAATTCCAAAAGGAGAGTGGATATGAATAAAGTAACTAACTTCTTTTCTTCACGGTGGGGTATGATCGGTACAGGAGTCTTTATAGGGATTGTTGCCGCGCTCCTCCAGAAATGGGGCAATCCGGGAAACATGGGTGTCTGTGTGGCCTGTTTTGAAAGGGATATCGCCGGAGCGCTCGGTCTGCACCGCGCAGATATCGTACAGTATATGCGTCCTGAAATTATCGGTTTTGTCCTCGGATCTCTAATTGCGGCCTACCTTTTCAGAGAATTCAGCGCACGAGGAGGATCAGCGCCGATTGTGCGATTTGTTCTTGGGGTTTTTGCCATGATAGGCGCCCTCGTTTTTCTCGGATGTCCCTGGAGAGCACTCCTGAGATTGGCGGGAGGCGACTGGAACGCTATCTTCGGCATCCTGGGTCTTGCGGCGGGCGTTGGGGTAGGAACATTGTTCCTGCGAACAGGGTATGACCTTGGGCGATCTCAAAAAACACAAACTATCATGGGCTGGATTTTCCCCTTGATTATGCTGGGCTTCCTTGTTCTTACATTTGTTTTTCCTCAAATCACTGGTCAGGACAAAAACGGTGTTCTCTTCTACAGCATGAAAGGTCCTGGCTCTATGCACGCCCCGCTTGTTATCTCCCTTGTTGCCGGCCTTGCTATCGGTTTTATTGCACAGCGCAGCCGTTTTTGTACTATGGGCGCCTTGAGAGACCTTATCCTTTTTAAACAGGCTCATCTCTTTTTCGGCATTGTTGCTCTGGTTGTCGCTGCTTTTTTGACAAATCTCATCCTGGGCCAGTTTCATCCGGGATTTGACGGACAACCGGTTTCTCATACCATGGGACTCTGGAATTTCGGAGGTATGGTCCTCGCAGGCCTCGCTTTTGCCCTTGCGGGAGGATGCCCTGGTCGCCAGTTGTTCCTGGCAGGTGAAGGGGACAGTGATGCCGCTATCTTTGTTCTTGGAATGATTGTTGGTGCGGCAATCGCACATAACTTCGGACTGGCAAGCTCACCAAAAGGCGTTGGTCCATATGGGGTTGCGGGCGTTATTATCGGTCTTTTAGTTTGCTTGTTCATTGGGTTTGCTTTCAGAAAAAAAACTGCATAAGGAGGTTAATATGGCAAGTACTATTGACGCACGGGGGCTTTCATGCCCACAACCGGTTATCATGACCATGTCGGAGATGGCCCGAACCGGCACAGGAGATATCGTTATTCTTGTCGATACCGATACATCTAAGGAAAATGTAATGCGTGCAGCTACCGGCAAAGAATGGAATGTTGCAGGTGTTGACAGAGATGGAGAGGGGTATCGAATTACTATCTCGAGGGTTTGATACCGATATGCATTCATTCATCGCCCGCTCTTCGTCGCGGATTGAGCGATACGTTCTCTGGCCTTGGTCAGCAATCCGTAGTAACGAGCGGAGAAAATAGTCTTCTCCATAAAACTTGCCACGATGCAATCTTTAGCGTATGGGTTAAATATTTGATAAAATCCACGTTCCCCGCCTTTTAATCATATTTCATATTATTATTGACAGTAGTAGTGTGTTTACAGTAATGTATAGCGTTAATTACAGTTGTATATAACGGTGTTTGTCTATTGCAACCACAGACAGGAAGAAGCGATTGCATAAAAATAGGCCAGCGGGGTGAGGCCTGCATACCGGGTCAAAAATACAAGGAGTATCAAATATGGAATTCTACGAAAAATTACAGTCTGATCTGAAAAAACTAGCAGGGGATGAATTGGATGAGACGGTTCACGTCCTGTCTGCCAGGACTTTATCTGCTCAGGAGGCCATTGGCAATCCTGAAAGAAAGGATTTCCCCCTCCTGAAGGGAAAGGAAGTCATGATCGAAGCCAGTTTCAAGGGTTTCAAGGGGCATGCATACACGAATATGCCCGGCGATTTTTCCGGTCTTCTTAGTAACATCGTACAGATGCCCTTGGCAACTAATTTCGACAGGGCTGTGCTTGTTGCGTCTCTGAATGCGGTTATGTGTTCTCACGGATTGATTACAAATACAATTCACTGCATTGACAACGAACCAGAAGAATGCGCACAGCAACTATCCGACACAATAATGAGTCGCTTTGGTCATCCGAAAATTGCATTCGTGGGCTTCCAACCGGCTATGATAGACCGCATGTCAGAATTATTCAAGCTGAGGGTTATCGATCTTGACGAAGATAACATCGGAAAAGAGAAATTCAATATATTAATCGAAGGTCCCGACAACACAGAAGATGTCCTGTCGTGGAGCGATATTATATTAGCCACCGGATCTACGTGCGTAAATACAACAATTACCCGATTCCTGGGAAAGAAACCGGTCATATTCTACGGGGTGACAATTGCCGGTATAGCCAAAACGTATGGTTTTGAACGGCATTGTCCATGCGCACATTGACAGGAGGATTTATGCGGAGAATAACGATATTACTGGTTATCATTTTAATAGTATTCTCATTTGTCTCAGAGCAAGCATATGCTGCTGGCACAGATGAACTCATGGTATTTTGCGGAGCGGCATTTAAACGACCCATTGAAGATGTTGTAGAATTATTCCAGACAAAAACAGGGATAAAAGTTAATATGGTATACGCAGGTATCGGTACGCTATTCAGCCAGATGCTTTTTACAAAACAAGGTGATATTTTTATAGCACCTTCGCCTGATATTATGGAAAAAGCAACTACAAAGGGACTGCTTATTAAGAGTTCTGTGAAGAATCTCGGTTACGTAGTCCCCTGCATCAATATCATAAAGAGTAACCCTAAAAATATTAAAACATTAAAAGACCTTGCGCGGCCAGGTCTTAAGATTGCTATTGGCAACCCGGAGCTTGTATATATAGGCGCCCTCGCAGTTGAACTCATTGAAAAGAACCTGACTATGGAAGAGAAAAATAGTTTTCGAGCAAATATTGTGACCTTTGCAGAGGATTTCAACAAGCTCTCCACCTATCTTGTTTTTAGACAAGTTGATGCCATTATCGGTTTCCATTATCTTGAAGGCTGGTATCCGGATAAGGTTGAGACCATAAAACTTAAACCAGATCAGATACAGCGGATAGGCTCAGGGCAAATAGGTATCCTTAATAATTCAAACAAAAAAGAGCTTTCACAGAAATTTGTTGATTTCGTGACATCTGACGAAGCAAAAAAGATATTTCATAAATATAAATATTTCGGATCTCCCGATGAAGCATTCCTTTGGATCGGCGATAAGAAACCTGTCGGTGGAGAATATCTCATTCCTAAAGATTGGATTAAGAAATGACACCCGGAAGCTCTCCCGCATGGGCGCCGGACATTTTGCGCATTGAGCGGCGTTGAGTTTTTTTATTGAAGAGTCTCCTCTTCCCTGACAATTTCGGTTTTTATAATAGTCAAAAGCTCCTGAAGGGCAGGCAGCACATCAGTCCTGAAACGGCCCGCGACACAGACATTCATAATATCGTCACCGACCTGAAGTTCCCCCTCGTTAATCCATACCCTGATATCGGCGATACCGTCCCTCTTTTTAAATGTGCCCACCGTGGATTCAAGTTTCGCCTTATCATAGGAAAGCTTCATGGCCATCACCGGTTTTCCATCCTTCGCTGTTGCCCGCACAATCCCGTTATGCGCAAGGATCATTCCTAAAGACTTGGGATCACATGCTTTTTTTATTTCCTTCATCCACCCGTCAATCATAGACCCTCCATTGCTCGTTTTTTCTATTATTGCACAAACACTATCAAGATGCCACATTCACAAACATGTTGTGTGTGTCAGTTAGATTATTTTTCTCTTTACATTACAATGCTTAACAACACATAAGCGATGGGCAACGTTGAAAATGGAATTCTTCCAGAAAGCGAGTTTTTCACTAAAATTAATTTATCCCATCCTTCCACTGGCAATAGTTTCTTTCCCTTTAATCTTGTTGACATTTGTTGCGTACAATATCAGAATGGTATGTATATTATTGATGTTCACTATTAACATCAGGGATCAGAATTGTAATAAAGTAAGATGCCCGTGCCACAAGAGCGTTCGGTGTCCGTGCCGGGTGCAAGATAAGAAAAGAAACAGCAATTAAGACCGAATAGGAGATTTTAATGTCAGTACAAACGCATAGTCAGACAGCAAATTTTATCTGGAGTATATGCAATTTGCTCCGTGGTCCTTATAAACGAAATGAATACCGGAAAGTTATTCTCCCCTTGACCATTTTGCGGCGCTTTGACTGTATTCTTGAACCGACCAAAGATAAAGTGCTGGCAGAGTTTGATAAACTAAAGGGTAAGTCGGAAAATATTGTCAGCGCCCAACTTCGGACAATAAACGGAGTCCCTTTTTACAATCTGTCAAAGTTGACTTTCAAAAAACTGCTGGATGATCCGAATCAGATCGCGCCGAACCTCAATAGCTATATCAACGCCTTTTCGCCCAATGTGCGGCAAATATTTGAGAAGTTTGACTTTGGTATTCAGGTCAACAGGATGAACGAAAAGAATCTGCTTTTCAATGTGGTTAAGAAGTTTGCCTCCGATGAAATCGACCTTTCTCCGTCAAAGATTGACAATATGCAGATGGGGTACGTGTTTGAAGAATTGATACGGATCGGTGCAGAACAATCGAATGAAGAAGCCGGGGAACATTTTACGCCCCGCGAAGTCATCAAGCTGATGGTTAATTTGCTTCTTTCGCCCGAAACCGATTTGCGGAAAAGCCATGTGGTCAAGACCATTTATGACCCGGCCTGCGGTACGGGCGGCATGCTTTCGGTCGCTGAAAACTATATCAGGACATTAAACAACGAAGCTCAGCCCCACCTTTTCGGGCAGGACTGGAATGATGAAGCCTACGCTATCTGTCGGGCGGACATGCTTATCAAGGGTGAAGACTCCGACAATATCAAGCCGGACTGTACCTTTCAAAAAGACGGTTTTCCCAAAGATAAATTCGATTACATGCTGGCTAATCCACCCTTTGGTGTGGAATGGAAGCAGCAGCAGAAAACAATCGAAAACGAAGCGTCTACCCTGGGCTATGATGGCCGCTTTGGCGCCGGGCTTCCGCGTATCAATGACGGTTCCCTTTTGTTCCTTCAACACATGATTTCCAAAATGCGGCAGCCCGCAGAAGGCGGCAGCCGTATCGGTATTGTGTTTAACGGTTCACCTCTTTTCACCGGTGATGCTGGAAGCGGTGAGTCCAATATCCGCCAATGGATAATAGAGAATGACTGGCTGGAAGCGATTGTCGCCCTGCCGGATCAGCTTTTCTACAACACGGGCATCTCGACGTATATCTGGATTGTCACCAACCGCAAGGAAAAACGCCGCGTTGGCAAGATGCAGCTTATCGATGCGAGAGAGTTCTTTGTTAAAATGCGCAAAAGCCTGGGGAACAAGCGTAACCAGATAGGCGATGGAGAAGAAAACCGCCCCGACCAGATTGCAGAGATCACCAAAATCTATGGCAATTACAAACATGATGAAACCCGTGCTTTTCAAATAGATGGAACCAACAAACCGGTGATTGTCTCCAAGATTTTTGACAATGCCGACTTCGGTTACAACAAAATCACTGTTGAACGCCCCTTGCGCCTGAACCTTCAGGCAAGCGCCGAACGCATTGCGCTCTTGGACGACATTCGGGGATTTCAAAAGATTGCCCAAAGCGACAAGAAAAATGAATCCATTCGTCAACAGGAAATCGAAGTGGGTCTTAAACGCCAACTGGCTATCAAGATCATGCTTGCCGATTTGGGCAAAGCGACAGCAGGCAAACTATTCAAGGACCGTATCGCCTTTTTGAAAGAATTAAAAACCATCGACCAGAAGTCGGGAGTTCACCTGTCCGCACCCGAACTGAAAGCAGTCTTGGACGCCCTCAGTGAAAAAGATGAAACCGCGGAAGTCTGCCGTGATGCCAAAGGTAACCCCGAATCCGATACCGACCTGCGCGATACCGAAAATGTACCGCTGAAAGAAAATATTGACGAATACTTCAAGCGTGAAGTCCTGCCCCATGTGCCCGATGCCTGGATCGATCACGGTAAAACCAAGGTGGGCTATGAGATTCCGCTGAACCGCCATTTCTATTGCTACGAGCCGCCGCGCGCACTGGAAGCCATTGCCG
>PNOF01000085.1 GCA_013824645.1 Syntrophus sp. (in: bacteria)
CGCACCTGAGTATCATCAATGCGCAGGAAAGGGTTGAAGTTACCCGAAGGGCCATTGAAAGCGCAGGGGAAAATCTGCGGGTAGAACGGCTCAAGTATGAAACAGGCGCTGGTACGAACACAGACGTCATTGATGCGCGAACCGTCCTTTTGCGGGCGGAAACAGACTATTACCAAGCGTTTTTTGATAAAGCAAGCGCTTTTGCCTATTTCAAGAAGGCCGTTGGGGAAGATGAATATGACGAAGGGGTGCAAAAATGAAAAAGAAGAAAATCCTCATAGCCGGGATCATTATTGTCATAGGAATAATAATTTATCTGATAATAGGCCTGAAAAAAGATCGGAATGATGGTTCCATGCGCCTTTCCGGTAACGTGGAAGTAACAGAGGCCAATATAGGTTTTAAGACCACCGGAAGGGTGGTCCAACTTCTTGTCGATGAAGGCTCTAACGTTAAGGCAGGTGAACTCCTTGCCAGACTTGATAACGCTGAGATTGCCGCACTGGTTGCGCAGAACAAGGCGGCCCTGAAAGAGGCTGCAACGCGGCTCCAGGAATTGAAAGCAGGCTCCAGGTCACAGGAAATCGAACAGGCAAGGGCAAGTGTAAACGCCCAGGAAGCGGAGCTTAAAAGGGTGAGGCAGGAGTACGAGAGGGCCGATATACTCTACAGGAACGGCGCCATATCAACCTCACAGTTTGATGTGGCGAAAAGCACCTATGATTCCCGTATTGCCCTGCACAAAAACGCCCGGGAGACATTGAGCCTTGTACGCGAAGGGCCGAGGAAAGAGGATATCACGATAGCAGAACACCGTGTTGAACAGAGCCGGGCAATCCTTGCGGCATCAGAGGAGAGATTTAAGGATACGGCGATTTATGCGTCTGTAGCAGGTATTGTACTCCGAAAAAATGTTGAGCTTGGGGAGACAGTCGCCCCCGGAGTTCCTGTTTTCACAATAGGAGACTTGGAAAATCCCTGGATCAAGGTCTACGTGAAAGAGGATAAACTTGGTCTGGTAAAGCTGGGGCAGAAGGCAACCATAACAGTCGATACGTATAAAGGCAAGTCCTACGAAGGGACTATTTCCTATATAGCATCGGAAGCAGAGTTTACGCCTAAAACCGTCCAGACGCAGGAAGAGAGGGTAAAATTGGTTTTTGCCGTAAAAGTGCGGGTAAAGAATGAAAAGGGAGAATTGAAACCGGGCATGCCTGCAGATGTAAAAATAACTATAAGACCGTGACGTTGAAAGACCGTGACGCGTAACGCGTGACGGGTTAAAAAGGCACAGATATAGGAGAGGGATGAATGGGGGAGATGAAAACTCATAAAGATCTGGATGTGTGGAAGGAAGCCATGAAACTGGCAAAAGAGATTTACCGGTTAACATCGGGATTCCCGAAGGAAGAGGTGTACGGATTGACCGCTCAAATAAGGCGTTCCGTTGTTTCGATCCCAAGCAATATCGCTGAGGGGGCTGCCAGAAATTCGGATAAGGAATTTGTTCAATTTTTGTATATTGCACTGGGTTCCCTTGCAGAGTTGGAGACACAGTTGCTTCTGTCGAAAGAACTGGCATTTTGTCAAAGCACCGGTGTGGGCGGAGATGTAGATCGAATCAGAAAGATGCTTGCAGGATTGATCAGGCATGTGAAGGGGCGAAAGACCGTAACAGGGAAAGAAACCGTGACGCGTAACGGGTAACAGGGAAAGAACCGGTGACGGGTAACGCGTGACGGGTAACGGGTAACAGGAAGATGCCGCGACAGAGCGAGATGATAATGAAGATGATAACTTATAGAGTCCATAATGATAGGGATAAGGTGATGAGACAAACGGGCGCAGTCATGCCTGTAACGTTTATTTTTATCTCCTGTCACGCGTTACGCGTTACGCGTCACGGATTTTAACATGGATGCCATCAGGACATCAGGTCTTTCAAAGACCTTTGGAGATATTGAGGCAGTGAAGGATCTGACGCTTGAAGTCCGCAAGGGTGAACTCTTTGGTATTGTGGGGCCTGACGGTGCAGGTAAAACAACGATTATGCGGCTTCTTTCTGCAATACTGACACCAACATCGGGGGATGCATGGGTTGCCGGACACTCGATTCGTTCAGAAGAAGAGAGTATCAAGGAGAAGATCGGCTATATGTCGCAGAAGTTCGGCCTCTACGAAGATCTGACGGTCATGGAGAATATCTCCTTTTATGCCGACCTCTACGACGTACCCCTCAGCGAAAGACCCTCACGGTATAAAAAACTGCTTGCCTTCAGTAATCTTGCACCTTTTAAAGATCGTCTCGCTGGTAACCTTTCGGGTGGAATGAAGCAGAAACTGGGCCTGTCCTGTGCTCTTGTCCACACACCGGAAATCCTTTTCCTTGATGAACCGACAGGAGGGGTCGATCCGGTGTCGCGAAGAGATTTCTGGCGGATACTCTATGACCTCCTGAAGGAGCAGGTGACGATCTTCGTTTCCACCGCCTACCTCGATGAAGCAGAGAGATGCACGAGGATTGCTCTTATCCATAAGGGCAAGATACTCATAATCGATGAACCGTCCAGGGTCAGGAAGACCTTTGGTCTGCCGATGATAGAAGTGTCAACTCCCGACGCCAGAGCAGCCGGTGTTTTCCTTAATGCTCTGCCAGGTGTTCTTTCTGTCGGTATGTATGGTGACAGGCTCCATGTGGCAATTGAGAGCAAAGAGGTTGCGGTGAAGATTATGGACCAATTGAAGACAGAAGGTTTTTCGATAGCAGGTGAACGGGAGATTGTACCTTCCCTTGAGGATGTTTTTATTGCCATGGTGCGGGAACAGGAAGATAAAGAGCATAGAGCGTAAAGGCCGTGAATGGTAAATCGGGAATCGGGAAGGGCATAGAGAAGCGAAGCAGACGATAAAACGGATCTTGTATCTGTGATGAGAGATTTGTGAAAATGGCTAATGATAAAATTGCTGTTCAGGTAAAGAGTCTGCGGCGGACCTTCGGCGACTTTGTCGCTGTCGATAACATAGACCTTACCGTGAAAAAGGGAGAAATATTCGGTTTCCTGGGACCCAACGGTGCAGGGAAATCGACGACGATCCGTATGCTCTGTGGACTCCTTATGCCTACAGGTGGGAGCGGCACCGTGTATGGCTTTGACATTGTCAGCCAACCCGAAGAGATAAAGAAGATTGTCGGGTACATGTCTCAGAAATTTTCTCTTTATAATGACCTTACCGTAGAGGAGAATATAAACTTTTTCAGCGGTATCTATAATGTCCACCGGGAAAACAGAGAAAAGCGAAAAGAATGGGTCCTCGATATGGCACAGATCACGGAGCGAAGAGGGGCGCTTACGAGCACGCTGGCCGGGGGTTTTAAACAGAGACTTGCCCTCGGATGTGCCATTCTCCATGAACCGCCAATCCTTTTTCTCGATGAACCAACCTCAGGGGTAGACCCTATATCGAGGCGGAATTTCTGGCATCTCATTAATGAGATGTCGCAGGCAGGCACTACCGTTTTTGTGACGACCCACTACATGGACGAAGCCGACTACTGTGACAGGCTTGCACTGATTTACCGGGGCGCCATTATTGCGGAAGGGACACCCACGGAACTAAGACATGACCACATGAAACGTGATGTACTTGAGGTGGAAACGGACAATTCCGTAGAAGCCCTGGAGGTCCTGCTAAAGCATAACATAGAGGCGGCCATATTCGGAAGCACCCTCCATATTACCATAGACAAGGCAGAACCGGATACGGAGAAGATCGAGACAATACTTCAGGCAGCAGGCATGGAAGTCAAAAGATGTGAAAAAATCGTACCTTCCCTTGAGGATGTTTTTGTGACACTTATAGAGGCTTCCTGAAATGCGTTTTATACGGGTAAAAGCCATTGCGAAAAAGGAGTTCATACAGATATGGCGTGACCCCTTAAGTCTTGTAATGGCTTTTCTTTTGCCCATGGTCCTTCTTTTTATCTATGGTTATGCCATAACCTTTGATGTCAACAAAATCACCACTGTAGTCCATGATATGGATAAAAGCAGTTTGAGCAGGGAGCTTATCGATGAGTTCAACCGGTCAGGTTACTTTACGATTATCTCTTACCTGGACCGGATGGAAGAGATCGATGGTTATCTCGATAGCGGCAAGGCAAGGGTAGCTGTCGTCATACCCGTAGATTTCTCGAAGCATGTACGAACAGGGAGGGACGCAACGGTTGAGGTGATACTCGACGGGGCAGATTCCAATACAGCCACCATTGCCCTTGGATATATTACTGCCATATCACAACGATATTCGCAGAGGATAGGCGGAGGCCCTGTTACCCCTCTTATCGATTCCCGAAGCCGTGTATGGTACAACACGGAATTAAAGTCGAGAAACTTCATTATTCCGGGACTCATTGCTATTATCATGGCTGTTATAGTATCGGTGCTGACCTCGCTCACCATCGCACGGGAGTGGGACAGAGGCACTATGGAACAGCTTATAGCAACCCCTGTTAAACCCATTGAATTGATTATCGGAAAGCTGGTCCCTTATTTCACTATAGGCTTCATCGATACCATCCTTGCCATCATCATGAGCACCATTCTTTTTGATGTGCCTTTGAGGGGCAGCGTATCCCTGCTTCTTGTTCTTTCTGCTATTTTTCTCTTTGGCGGCTTAAGTATGGGTATACTGATCTCTGTCGTTGCGAAGACACAGGTTATTGCAAACCAGATGGCGATGCTCAGCTCCTTCCTACCGGCCTTTTTGCTTTCCGGTTTTATCTTCAGTATATCCAACATGCCGGTTCCCCTCCAGGCAGTCACCTATATTATTCCCGCCCGGTATTTTGTGACGATTCTTAAGGGCATTTTCCTTAAGGGCATTTCTCTCAAATATCTTATTCTGGAGGCTCTTTTGCTGACAGTCTACGGGATAGTTGTCTTCACTCTCTCGGTAAAGAAATTCCACAAAAGGATCGACTGACGTGTTTGAACGGATAAAACAACTTGTCATCAAGGAATTTATACAGACCTTCAGGAACAAAAAGATGATAGTTTTTCTCTTTGTCGTCCCCGTTGTCATGCTCATCATGTTCGGTTATGTGGCTACTATGGATGTCAACTCTGTTTCTACTGCCTTCTATGACCTCGATCAATCATACGAAAGCAGGGAACTGGCAAGGAGGCTTGAAGCGTCAGGTTATTTTGATATTCGCCACCGGCCCGGGTCACCACAGGAGATTAAGGAGCTTATCGACAGGGGCAAGGCCCTCTGTGCCATTCAGATTAACAACGGATTTTCAAAGGATATCAAGAGGGGTATAGCAACGCAGATACAGGTCATCGTTGACGGCACCGACTCAAATACAGCCATGATCGCCATGAATTATGTGAATATCGTTACAGCACAATATTCGTTGGTATTGACCAAACAGTCGGTGCGGCCAACAATCTCAAAAATAGATTTCCGGCCAAGGGTCTGGTACAACCCGGACCTGAAGAGCAGAAATTACTATATTCCCGGGGTTGTAGCCTTGCTGATCATGCTCACCTGCCTCATGCTTACCTCCATGGCGGTAGTCAGGGAGCGGGAGGAGGGCACCATGGAACAGCTCATGGTGACACCTATCAAACCGATGGATCTGATGCTGGGAAAGACGATACCCTTCGCAATTGTCGGTTTTTTCAATATGACCCTTATTACTCTCGTAGGGGTATTCTGGTTTGCGGTCCCCATTAAAGGGGCCTTCATCTTCCTCTTTTTATGTACAGCCGTATATCTTCTTTCTGTTCTCGGAATAGGGCTTTTCATATCGACGATATCAAAGACCCAGCAACAGGCCATGATGGCCTCTACTTTTTTTTTCCAGCCGGCCATACTCCTTTCCGGCTTTGCCAGTCCCATAGAAAACATGCCGGAAATATTTCAGTATATAACCTATCTCAATCCTTTGAGATATTTTCTTGTCATCGTGAGGGGTATATTCCTCAAGGGTAGTGGCATTGAGACGCTCTGGCCGCAGGTCCTCGCACTCCTCATCCTTGGGGTGGCAATCATGACATTGAGCGCCTTACGGTTCAAGAAGCGTTTGTCGTAGCGATCAAGGGGGAATTAGGTAACGGGATAGCGACAAAATGAAATACTTGAAGAATTTAATATGCTGTTATAGAATCAAATAAAAGGTGGTGTTTATGGAAGCGCTGCAACCTTATCTTGAAGCTGCCCTAAAAAAAGAAGTTGACCATGCGATTGTCATAGAGACCTCGAAGGTCTTAACGGAACCCTGGGTACGGATGCGGTGCCAGTTCGGCTGTTTTATGTACGGCAAAAGCCTCTGCTGTCCTCCCCGTACACCCACACCCGATGAGATGCGAAAGATACTTGACTCTTACCGATGCGGAATCCTTCTACACCGACACATACGGAAAGGATACAAGTATGTCGACGAATTCAATGAAATCATAGTAGATCTGGAACGGACCATTTTCCTTGATAACTATTACAAGGCGTGGGCAATCGGTAGCGGCCCCTGCACGAGATGCAAGGAATGCAATGTCGCCGGCGCCTGTCTCCATGCAGATAAGGCGAGACCTTCCATGGAGTCATGCGGGATCGATGTATTCAGGACAGCGAAGGAGAATGGCCTTCCCATCACAGTGGTAAAAGACCATTCGCAGAGCAGGGATGTTTACGGATTGATATTAGTGGAATAGCGGCTGTTCAGGTAACAAGTCTCAAACCAGTTATCGATGAGGACATTTCCTTCTGTTATCCTTCGGGGCAGGGGTTGAGGATATCCTGTATCCCGCGCAACTTATTCCCGATGGGAGTGCTTTTCTCAGAGACATACAATAGTCCTTCCAGAATTCAAGTATTCTGCCCACTTTCCGGCTATACACCATTTTAGTCGGTAATCGTGAGTCACCTCAAAAATAACTAACGTTAACATTTATCGACTTGCGGTATAA
>PNOF01000086.1 GCA_013824645.1 Syntrophus sp. (in: bacteria)
GGTCCTTATCGGCCTTTGGATTCCATCGAATGCGCAAGCTTGGCCTCCCATTTCGACTTTACCTTGTCGTGGTCAATGAACTTCGCTCCCGGTTTATCCGCGTCCTTAATGGCCTTGTGGATTTCCTGAATCTGCCATTCATTGATATCGAGATATTCTTTAATAGCTTCATTGATAAGGTATGCTCTCGATCTGGCTGTTGATTTCGCCAAGCTCTCGAGGCGCTCTTTTGTTTCTTCCTCAAGTCTTACGCTAAATGTCGCCATGCTCATAAAAACCTCCTTTAGCTCTGCTTACGAACACAGAATAACATAACGCAATACAAATGTAAATAATATACTGGCCCTTGTCTGTGGTGCTTACCCTGCCGTATAACGCCGCCTTCTATCCGCCCTCCGCTTTGGTAAACAACGCTTGACAGTAAGCGGGTAAATTCGGTCCAGCGGTGCTTCCTCAAGGAGAGCGCCTAGCCTTCATGGAGTGGCCATCAGTTGCCAAAGATCAGCTGGTCATCTCTCAGTGAGGTAGTTCTGCTTACCGCGCCAAAGAATCAATGAAAAATTATTTTTATAATATAAAGCGCAACTATTATCAGTTCACAAACCGTTCCGGTCTCCACATAACCTCTTTCTTCTGCATGCCTCGCTTTCTCAACAGACGTATTCATCTTCTCCCCTCCTTTTCAATATCGTCACGGTTGTTAGACGTGCCCTTTTCGGCATCAATTTCTTCCTGGATCAGGACCGATTTGTCGTCGACAAACTTTTCGAATGCTGATCCGTCCTGCCGTGTGAGATTGGGAATATACTTCGAATAAATTTTGAAGAGCATTTCCGTGTTCGCATGGCCCAACTGCTTTGCGACCCACTCGGGGTTCTCGCCAGACGCTAGCCACAGTGTGGCCGCAGTATGCCTGGTCTGATAGGCAGATCTCGGGGCAAGACGAGCTTTTTTCAGCGTCGGGTACCATATTCTCTTTGAGATATTGTTATAGTCGAGGGGATTTCCGTTTTTGCCGCAAAATACAATCTTCCGGTCACCGGTCACTCGCTTCTGGGACAACAGGGCGTCCTCCACCCTCTTTGACATGTCTATGTCCCTCACCGAACTGGCTGTCTTCGGTTCCACCCATTGTTTGCTCTGCCAGGTTTCGCGCACCATTATTTTCCTGTTTATGAAATCTGCATATTCCCACTTGAGGCCGTCGATCTCGGCAGTCCTCATTCCGGTGAAAAACCTCACGACGTAGTAGTTGTAAAAAGCCTCAGGGACGGCGGTCAGAAAGAGAAGGACCTCCTTCAGGGAAAACGGCATCATAGCCGGTTTCTTTATCGAAAGGGGCTTGAGGTTGGCAAACGGCGACGAGAAATCAAATTCCTCAGCCGCTTCGTTTAATATCAGCCGGAATACGGCCATAATGTTGTTGATCCGTTTATTGGTGAGAGACCCTTTTCTCCCCTGCAATTCGGAAAGGGCGGTCCGGAATTCCTTTAAACGAGTTTTTTTAATGTCGGAGACAATGTCCTCTTTAAAATAAGGAATCAAATGGCCCTCCATAGTCGAACTGAAATCCCGTCGCACCGACGGCTTCCATTCGATTTTGTTCAGCTTGTACCATTTCCGGGCATAATCGGGGAAAAGCACACCCTTGTGCTCTTCCTGTTCCGCAATTTTCCCGGCATTCTTACTCTCAGGGAAATACTTGGAGTACTCGAATGTCCCAAGCCTTATCTCGCTTTGTATCTTTTCCATCGCAGCGCTCATGAGCTTCAGATTTTCCGGCGTATTCTTAAGCTCGGTATACTCCTTGCACCTGTGCCCGTTATGAAAAAAGTCAAAATAGAGATACCCTGCCTTTGTCTCCCTTACGTGTCCCATACTATGCACACCTCCTCAGTTTGATTTTGTCCATGGGGTTATCATCCTGGACCGGCACGTCCAGTATTTTTTCGATCTCGTCCCATATGAAAAGTATTTTTCTCCGGCCGAAGGGCTGAATGTAGTGGATGCCTTTTTTAAAGATTTTGTCCTTCAGCTGTTCACGGATATAGCGTGTGTCGTACTTGATCCGCATGCTCAGTTCTTCCGTAGTCAGATAAATCATTATTGTTTTCCCCTTTTTTTCAGATCTACGCCGCCACAGCGATCGGCCTGACATCTTTTCCGGTGTATTTCTTCTGGTAGATCTCGGTTTCCAGAATTCTGTCGTAGGGGCTCCAGTCCTTCTCCGGATCGGCATTCCCCATATGGCGATAAAGATGGTTGATCCTTGCGTCATATGCTTCCATCATGTGAAGAGTGATCGCCTCAGGGGTCGAGGGTTTCACGGGGCTGCCATGCTCAAGTGTCCCGTGGTGAGACGCGATCATATGGCAAAGACGGTTTGCAAGGTCGACAGGGAAGTTCTTCATTGCCGCGATCTTCTCCTGAAACATCATTGTTCCAATCAGGATGTGGCCGAAGAGTTTGCCTTCAGTGGTGTATTCCCTCCCAATCTCCCAGTAGATCTCTCGTGTCTTGCCTATATCATGGAGAAAGGCCCCGGTGATAACCTGGTCCCTGTCGATAAGCGCAGGATGCCTTTCTGCCATCGCAGAGACCATCTCCATAGAGCTTACGGTATGCTCAAGGAGCCCACCGACATAATTATGGTGAACAGACAGACCGCCAGGTGAGGTAATAAAGAGTTCAAGGAATCCCTCGTCCTCGAGGAATGCGTTTATCAGTCTTTTGCAGTGTATGTCGTCAAGCGTTTCCACAATCCTGAGGAGCTTCTCATGCCAGAGGCCGAGCCCGCCGGGAACGACTTCGAGAAAATCACCGAGATCGACCTCGTCTTTTTCTGCCTTCCTAACCCTATCGACTCTCAGGGTAATGGATCCGTTGTGGGTATCGGCCACCCCCCTCACCTTCACTATGGTTTTTTCCTTGAGCGTGTCAGCCATCTCCACCGCTTCCTCCCACAAATAGCCATTGATCCTCCCGGTCTTGTCATGGAGGCCCAGAACAAGATAGTTGTTTCCGCTCTTGGCCTTCTTTAATTGCATTGACTCCAGGGCAAAGAATGTCGTCACCTGCGTGTTCGGTCTGATGTCCTTCTTCATTAATTTCATGTTATTTCTCCTTAGCGGCCTTGTAGGCCTTCTTGATCATGGTTCTGGTTAACATCTGCCCTTCCTCGATCCCTCTGACATCGTATATCTCGTCTCCCACCACCTGAATCTTCGAGATATCTGTACCAGCCTTCTTACCCGCCGTCTTCAGAAGGATTTCGAGGAACCCTTTTCTTCCGGCCTCATCGAGGCTCTTGCACAACGTTTCGAAATAACTGTAGTCCTCTTTCTTGATGTACATTTCGCCGCCTCCTTTTTTTCGTCTTAGTCCTTTATAAATTTTTCTGGCCCTTTGTCAATGGCGCTATAGCAAAAAATATTTATTTTTTTAAATAACCCATTAAATACTTTCTTTCCTGATTGTCTTTCATATGGCTTTAACAATGTTATCTTGTATGATATTGTGTCATTCTTAATATCATTATAACGCCTTGAGTGGCATTTGTCAAGATAAAATAGCATTTAGGATGCAATTTTTTTATTTCATTTGACATAATGCTCAAAACCTGATTAAATTAGTCTACGAGATGATAAAGTGCCATTTATCGAGATTGATGGGTGAGAGGAAACTGAAGATCGCCGATGTTGCCAGGGACATCGACGTTCACCGGAACACCGTTGCCCTTTTATATTATGAGAAAGCAAAAAGAATTGATTTTGAAGTCCTAGAAAAGCTCTGTAAGTACTTTAACTGCTCAATAAGCGACCTGCTGGAATTTAGGGTCTAACCCGCCCGTTGTAAATCAAAAGAGATTCCGATATACTGAAAAATATCTTCACAGAACCAACGTATGATGATGAATTCAATATGAATTTTAATCGTCCCCTTGCTGAGGGAGCAAAGCTGTTTTTTGAATACGATTTCGCTGCTGAAGCTGAGAGGAAAAATGGGCTCAAAAAGAGGTAACCGATAGGCATGCAGCGGCGAGCAACGGACTCTCAAATGAGAAAGAGCAAACGTAAACAGAGATATTACACTATCTTGGATATGCATGAACTTGCCGCTCAACACGGAGGAAAGTGTGCCGCGGAGACGTTTAGAACCGGGGAAGAGAAGATTATCTGGATTTGCGCAGTCGGCCACGAGTGGGAAGCACTTCCGAAGAGCATCATAAAAGGGCATTGGTGCCCCGTTTGCGGCAGAGAACAAGCTTCTCAGAGCAGGAAAACCCCTCTTACCAAGATAGAAGAAATCATCGCCAAGAAGAACTTAGCGCTTCTTTCCTGTGCTGAGGAATACAAAAACCGACACTCTAAAATCAGGCTAAAATGTCAGAGCTGCAGCCAGGAATGGCATACTGCAGCCCGTAATTTACCTACGGCAAAGTGCCCTAAATGCAGATACTGATCAACGTGATACTTAGCTCAGCACAGAAATGCGTGGAGTGCATTTTCCGGACCATTACGGCCGCTGATTCCGATTCATTACGGCCGGCTGTTCCATTATATTCCGGCCACCCATTCCGGAGCAAACTGGCCACCCCCATCAGAGGGATATCTCGATTTTAGCCCCGAAACATGAACCGAGATGTTCTTCCTGGACTCGAAACGAGTTTCGAGAAGCTGAATATGTTGTATCCAATTTCAAACCAGTACAGTTTTTGAGAGATGCGAGGAGGTTCTTGAGCGCAATGAACCCAAACACGAGTTCAGCTTTTGATAAGTGATCAGTTCGTCCTGTAACTTGACTCGGCCTTTTCCTTACAGAAAATGACAGAGTATCACGAAAATGGCAAACTCTGGCTGCTATACAGCGAAATTACTGATACAAACATACACTTCTGAGGTCGACCAAGGGAAAAATATAACTGGCTCCCGCATCACGCTGCAGACCCCGGCGATGAAACGTTAGCCTTCGGTTCTATTTCCCATGCAGAATGTCCATCCACCTGATGGCCTCGGTGTCGCTGATCTTGCCCAGATAGATCTGGGTCGTCTTCAGGTCCTGATGCCTCAGAATGACTTTGGATATGATCTCAAGGGGCACTCCATTTCTGCTGGCATATGTGGCAGAATGCCGGCGCAGGTCGTGTGGAGATATTTTGACATTCATTTTCTTTCCCAGTCCGGCAACGAGGTTTCTCACTGCAGTGTAGCACAGCGGGAACACCCGGTCAGTTAGAGACAATTGTCTGGCAGCAATGTACTCCGTCAGCCTGACGGCAATGTGCTCGGGCATAAATGCAACCTCGACATCCCGGCCTGATTTCGGCTCCTGAATCATAAGTTTTCTGCCGGATACGTCAGAGACCCTCAGATTGAGGACCTCTCCGATTCTCAGTCCGCAGCGGGCCTGAAGCTCCAGGATAAGCCGATCCCTAACTCCGCGGGAGTTGAAGATGATCTCGTCAACCGTCTCTTTGTCCAGTATCTTGGGCGGCCGATGGCCGGCGTTCTTAAAGGTCTTGAGCAATATGGGGGCATTGCAGGGGTTCTTGATGTTCAGATCAGATGTTTCGATGATATAGTTGAAAAACGCCTTTATCTGAGCATACCGCAGATGCCGCGTGGATCTGCTGAGACCTTCCGTGTGTTTGTCGAGGAACCTGCCGATTTCCTCAGCAGAGATGGCTGCCACCTCATCATCTGCAAACCGCGCTTCAACCTGACTGAGAAACTTTCCGTAGCTCTTCAAAGTGCTTCCCCTGAGATTACCCTTCTGGTGCTGCCTGAAAAGTTCTATGGCCTTTTGAATAGTCATGCTGACACCTCCCTGTGGATTATGTTTTGCCGGGGTCTCCATAATTTCATTATATGGCATATTCAGACCAGAAGAGATAGGGCAAACAGGCATGGTTACTTGCCCTAGTGATTACAACTCAGAGTATCGCTCCTCAAAAACCCCGAGAACACAGGCTCTCACGGTTGTGCATACCCCTTTTTAGAAAGAATGGGCCGGATCTACGCAGGCTTACTAATGGCAACTTCAGGTTGACAGTCTACCGAGACATATGATTAAATTTTGACACATAACTTTCGGGAGGCGCGGGATCATGCGGGATCAACACAGTCTCACCTTGAGAATTATATCTGCTATTGTACTATCTTTTTTCTGCTGGACTTCTGGCGGAATCTTCGATATTGCCTGGGCGGTAATCAACAGTGAAAGGACTGTGGCGGCAGGCAGCGAAAGAGTATCTGCCACATCCTCGCACAGCAGCCGATCCGAGGAGAAGTTCGGACGGGATATGAGGGATATCGAAGATATCCTGAGCGATAACAAGTCCGACCATGAGAGCAAGAGGAGCAAAATACGCTCCAAGAAGACCGAGATAGACGCTGACGATGTTGAAATAAGGAAGCGGTTTCGGGA
>PNOF01000087.1 GCA_013824645.1 Syntrophus sp. (in: bacteria)
AACGTTGCGGGTCAGCAAGAGGGGCTCGCCCCGATTTGCTGCACCCGGCTTGTTACACGGTTTCTAAAATTTATTTAGGAGGTAATTTCCATGAAATCTCATCAAGTTTTTGATTCATTGAATCTAACCGCATCTCAAGTTTGTGAACGTGAAGGGATAAAACTTCGATTGTCTGGGACATCGCCTGAAGGCCCTTGTAAAGATTGTATTTTTCTGGTTCTGTCTTCAGGTTTGCGAAAAGGTTCAAATTTTCTGAAAAACAGGCTTCTCCAAGTTTTTCGGTGGGGATCATAATTGTGGTCTCCTTTATTTATTTTAGTCGTGTAACGAAAAAATCAGCCGGAGCGTAGCGATCGGCTGTATTGATCTCGTTATACATATTCTATTACATGTCTATTCTTCATGATTCTCAATTGTCGTCCGGTATTTCGTAATGATCTGCACTAGCCCATCGAACACCGTTGCTATATCTATCAGCAGAGAGTAAAGTAGTCATATTCAGTTTTTTTCTTTGATTATCTTCACGATGTAAATACAAGATCATTATATACAGTCCCGCAACTGCATTGATAGTGTTCTGAAGATTCGCATCTCTGAAATGTGTATCTCTCTGATGCTTGACATCATTGTATGCTGTCCACCAATCTGGATTTGTATTGTTACCCCAAGGTCCCCACGGGACCAACTGCATTTCATATTGTGGAACATCGATTATCATGGTGTGAAATTTCGGATATTTACCAATAATAATTTTGCGATAATCATTGATATTTTTACACGACTTTGAAGGATCTATTTTCCCGCATAAAAGTTTGGCTACAACATCAATTTCAGACCCAGCAGCCAATATAAGACGGACAAATTCGATTGAGAATGTTCTAAAATTATCAGGATTAATATCAACATACCTCGTAACATTTTCGAGATCAGAATCTAAAGTTCTGAGGTATTGCCAGTTAGGACAAATCATTTATTGACTCCTGTATAACGTAGAAATCAGCCGGAGCGTAGCGATCGGCTGGATTGCTTGGTTATGCCTTGCTCATAGAAAACCGGAGCATGCCTGCTACCAATCCTTGCCATTCTTCCCCTCTGAAAGATACGAATAAAGGCTGGCATCTAATTTTCTCAATTTCGCCTTCACTTGTTCGATGTGCCCTGAATGCCAGAGTGGCCTTGGTAGGTTGCGGGCCGCACCCCACATACCGGTAAAATTGCTATAAGTGACCCGGTATTTATTGTCTTTTGCTTCGATCATCACCGTGAAACGACAGGGAGTAGGCATTTCTCCATTATAGAACTCTGTCATACCTTTCCCTATAATCTTGCCATTCTCTTTATCTCGCAACTCAATTACCTGTGTAGAATCAGCGAAAGTTCGCGCCATCCATTCGAGCGATCTCGCAAATATCGCGTCTTTACTTAAAGCAATTTTGTGAACCTCTTGGAGGGTCAGCTCCTCAGGAGGCACAACTGGCGCTTGCTTGGTGACCGCGCATCCTGATATTAGGAAAAAAGTAATGGCCAACAACACATTCATATTTTTTCGCATTATTCTCTCCTTTTATATAATTAGATGCATAACGCGAAGTTGAGCCGGAGCGTAAGCGATCGGCTCCAACGACTCGTTAGGCTCCGTCGCTCGACGTCACAGGTTCACAAAGCTGAAAATCGGGCCACGCCTTACCAATTTTGTAAAATGTACTGTGAAACTGCGGATCACCTGTTCCTAGGAATCTTCGAATCTGATCGAGAAAGTCGTATGCGATAACCCGCCAACGCATCTGGCTCACGTTGAACGCCTCCTGCACGAGCATGCTCTGAACGAGGATCGAGTTCCGCACGACCGTTGCGTCTGGAACGGTGACGAGGTACGGCGCGGAGATCAGCCTTGTGAAGTCAACCTCGCCGTCTCCTGACATCGGATGCACGTGCGTCGAAGCATAGTCGTAACCAAATCGGTATAGAAAGCCAAGGTCCATCCTTTTTGCGACATCTTCAGCCTTTGGTCGGCGCCACCGTGTCTGCTTCCCAGAAATGGCGTCGTATCTCGGTCGATCCCTCTTCTGCAATTCCTTCAAACTTGAAGGCACCTTCCTGCTCATGTCGGGATCGGATAGGAGTTGATGCCTAGCCTCGTACATCGACAGGAACGAGTGCTCCTCGAAGTCCACAAAACCGTCCGTCTCACTGAGGTGGTGAAGATGAAGCAGGCGATCCAGCAGCGAACGGTGCAGGATCCAGGCATCTTGCTCACTTCCGGCCCTCCAAACCGCGTAAATGCTCTGCGTGCAGCTCATGCCGCGGGCAATGAAGTTCCGAGCGACCGTGTCGCGCAGACCTTGCCCGTGCTTCGCGAAGGATAGGAGAACGACGCCCGAATAAACGCGGAACGTCTCGATGGCCTGTTGCAGTACCTCGGGTTCGTCCGGCGGTTGTAAGTTCACTTCTGTCGTCACCATTTTCTCCAAAAGTCTAATGTGGCAGTTTACTGCTCAACTGCCTTTGGTTAGGCTTTTTACATAAAAGGTTACCCATGTAACCAGAACAATCTGTTACCTATGTCCCCGTTCGCTCAGTGACTTAACCAATCATATTGTTTATGATAGTTATGCAGATTTCATAAAATTTTTGGTTCCTAGAATCCCAAAGAAGATTATCTATTTCACGATCAGTTAGAATCATTTTTTCTATAAAGTAATCAATCTCTTTATCCCATTTATCATAAAAAACATTACCATAGTCATCTTTATAAACGGTTTTTTCATGCTTGAGGCTGAGTGCTTCTATGTGCTGTCCGGTTATTTCCTTAATCCGTTTTTCTAGCGCTGGTATATTCTTTTCGAAAGTATTCTGAATCCATACTTTCATATTTTTATCTACTTCAACTCCTTGGGCGCGGGTCATTACAAGGTTTGCCCTGTTATCTGCAGCACTTGGATGTTTCTGTTTAAGGGCCAAGGAATACCACTTCCAAGCTTCAAAATAATTCTTCGCCACACCTTTACCCTTTGCATACATGGTTCCAAGCTCATTCTGGGCATTGGCATCTCCTTGTTCGGCGAGAGATTTTATCCGTATGAACTCATCGTCACAATCATTTTTGCTAAGGACGTTTTTTAAATTATCCCATAGACTCATTGTGAGTTATACCTCCTTAGATAATATTCTTCAAATTAGAAGTGTTTCCAGCAATGAATTGCAAATAGCCAAAATTATATTAATGCCTAACGTACGGCTCAGCGAGACGCGCATGGCGCGGATTCGCTGCAGCCGATGGTTAGAAGGTTTATTGTCCTAGACTCATATTTGGTATGTTTTTCCTTTGCCACTCCTTGCCTTCATTGGATATATTTGTAATGACTACTCCCCCTTCCGTCACAAGGGTAATTTTGGGCTTAACCTGATCACGAAAATCGATGGTGCCGGAAGCCGTTGTTCCATACTGATTCTTTCCTTTGATTTGATGTACGCCCTTAGAAACAATCTTTTTTTCAACGACAAGATAAACTTGGGCTTGTGTCAGTATTCCGATTCCTGCAATACCCTCAAAAATACTAACAATGTCGATTGAAAACCCAGTATATTCCAGATGGCCAATGATTGGAGGTTTATACGATTTGTTATCGACCTTAAACTCGACGGCTATAAGTGTGCCATAACCTGAATCTGGGTCACCCGCAAAACATACTGAATGGGCCGCAAAGATTATGATGAAGCACAACACGATTCTCCTAATCATATTATCTCCTTCTAACGCGGGCGTCAGCCAGAGGCGGAGTGTTCTATTCCGCCGATTGGCTGACGCCATCGTTAGATGCTATACCTTGGTTTTTATAAGACATTTTTCCACATAGCCTTTCGTGAGGCTCATAATGTCGCGGTTGAGCTTGTCAATCACGCTTGCGTCGGCCATGTCCATTAACGTCTTGCCGAGTTCCTCGTACTTGCCCATTAGGGCTTCAAAGTCTTTCCAAAGCGTTTTATCTTTCATTCTCTTCAATTGAAATGAATGAAACATCAGATTGGGAAAGAAATCTTTTAGAAATTCAGTGTCGATTCTTGTGTATATATTCCTTTCAAGTTCTTGTATTTTATCAGGAAACAGATTCTTGCTCTTTTCAAGTACCAACCTATCCGACAAAACGCTATTAAAGGAATCCCTAACCTTGAACAGATAGAGAATCACTTCGGAAATGATCTCGACTTCCTTCTTTTGTCTGTCTTCCCTGTGTTGGAGCAATTTGGCAATGAGCATGGATAAAACGCCGAGAAGCCATCCCAAGAATAAGTAACCTATCTGTGACATTGCTGCTCCTCCATTTTGAATCTAACATACGGATCAGCCAGAGGCCACTTTATGGCCGATTGGCTGCATCCGATGGTTATATTTCATTTATTTCTATCCTTCGATAAGGCTGGTACGTGCGCCCCGACGACTGTTTTTTGTGTATCTGTTTCGATCTTTTTACTGACTCTATCCAAGCTGCTCGCAATCTCCTTCAGGGCAGGCCTGTAATCCACAGAATTTCTGTACTGGAATATGCCGTTCACGATATTGAGACAAATTCCCGATAAACCAATCAGGATGGCTACTGCTATTGTGACCCGCTGAACGTTTCGCATGCTCCTAAACCTTACTTCTTCGTCAGACAGGAAGTCGTTGCTGACAAGTTGTCTTAAAGAGGGAGATGCTAAAACATGTTTACTTACATATGCCAGCAGGAGGTCCACGATGTATTGATCGTCGATAGATGCTGTTACATAGTCCATGTTCTCGGCACCCATACCAAATATGACCGGGTCTTGAAAGTCTATTGTCGGATTATAGAAGATGGCAAGCTCTTCTTTATCTAAATACCTAAAAAGATTTACATATCTAAGCAGAAGTACAGTTAATTGTTTTCGTCTCTCGGTTGCCCACTTAAGTTCATCCTCTGAGGCTTCTCGCGTGTTGGTTTGAAATAGAAAAGAAGCCTCTTTACTGGCTTTGTCAATCCGGATACTTGTTCTTTCCAGATTCTTCCGGCTATTAAACAAATTCACAAAACTTTTATCATGACCGTCGGCAAAAACAATCTCTTTGATAATTTCCTTCTCGACCTCATCAAAAGCTCTCATAGTCTCTCCAAAATATAACGTCATTAATCAGCCGCCGCGTTAGCAATCGGCTGAATTTACTTGTTATGTTCCTTCAAATTGTACCGTCAGCTTTGGTTGATTTCACTCTTCCCAAATGCCCCTTGCTTAGGTTTGTTTTGCTATGCACGACTCGTAACTTTGCATTTTCCTTATGCCAGTCCCTGAATGATTCAGTCAGCGAAGAGTCAGCGAATTCATTGCCATATTTGCCTTCAGTTTTATATTTAATAGCACCAGTGTCGAGACCTTTGGCCTTACAGAAAAAATGCACTATGGATGAAAAAGTGAATGGCTCTCTGTGATCAACGTGAGAGTCATCGTATGAAACACGCTGCCCGCCGCTTTGACACCTTATCATTTCATTCGAATCTGCATTATCAGCGAAATATTTCCGTTTATACGCCCTGATATCATTTTCTACTGCCTTTCGACAAGCGATGCAAAATTTGTGAAAATCAGAGTGGTCGCCGTCAATGCACTTCCCAATGCTGAAATCTTCAATGCTTCCATCTGTACGGACGACATGAAAACATCGATTTGCAGAATGCAAACCAGTATCGACTTTTATCGCCTCAACTCCAACGCCTATTTTATCTTCAGCGTACGGATGATTTAGTAGCAAAGCCATTACATAGTCGAAATCTTCACCCTCAAGGTGTTGTCCGAGATCTATCCGGTTTAATATATTTGAGTAAAGTTCCTTGGCTTCCTTTTTTGTCGGGAAACTGAACTCACCCAGCGTAACTGGTATACATGCCATGCGACCTCCCTTGAAACATAACACTTGGGATCAGCCAGAGGCCGCTTTATGGCCGATTGGCTGCATCCGCTCGTTATGTACTGTTCTTCTCAGCCACTTCTTGTTTCAGAAAAAGCTTCAAAAAGTCTGCTGGCGAAATAACCCGAACTCCTTGGCATAAGTTGGAAGGAAAATGGACCTGATTGCCGGTAACCAAGTACTCTACACTACCCATAAGGGCTACCTCAAGAAACGGTTCGTCGTCGGCAT
>PNOF01000088.1 GCA_013824645.1 Syntrophus sp. (in: bacteria)
ATTGACCGGAACGATCATCCTTGAGTGCTTCAAGGTGATTGCCGGGCGGCACTCTCAGATCATCAAGTCGACCAGCGATCTCGAGCTGTCTAAGCTTGCGCCGTGCAGCCTTGGCAATGTTCATGAACTGCCTGACCCGCAGACCTTTTGAGAGCGCTTCTGTGTAATCACATTTGAATGATCTGATCACGTTGTCATATAGTAACGCATATCGTGAATAACGTCAAGCGTGATTATAGGGGACCAACAATTATATATAACAGGAGAATAAACTTTGCTATAATAAAAGCATCATAGTACCATGTTCAAGGAGGACAATGATGACGCTGAGTGAATACTTTGAAACCGTGAAAGGGCGCGGTATACTTGCCACCGCAGATTCAAAGGGCAATGTCGATGTCGCCGTCTATTCACGGCCACACTTTATTGATGAAAATACGATCGCCTATATCATGAGGGACCGCCTGACCCATGAAAACCTGCAGTCAAATCCCCACGCAGCCTTTCTATTTATGGAATCAGGCGAGAAATACAGAGGCAAAAGGCTCTATCTTACAAAAATAAAAGAAGAGACTGATCCTGAAGCGATAAAGAAGATCCAATGGAGAAAAACATACAAGGACCCCGATGATGAACAGAACGCAACGCGGTTTCTCGTCTATTTCAAAATTGACAGGGTGCTGCCCCTGATCGGAGACAAGGAGTAACCATGGACGATGGTCACAGCCACCCTCGACGGCCAAGCGTCGGCATGTTCTTAACCAACCTTCATGTTGACATGCCGCTTCGCAAGAAGATCTGGCTTGTATTCAGAAACAACATGAAAAAGATCATTACATTGAAGAATTGCTGCGGACATCCGGGCGAACCCGGTTGCTGACAGACGGATGATGGGCCCACCGGTCGGTGAGCCGCTCCAACCTTGCGGGAGATTCGATGAGAGTTGCTTACAAAGTCTGGCTCGACAATGATGGAAAAGCTTTTGGTGAAGGCCCTTATGCGGTCCTCAGACAAATAGAGAAAGCAGGCTCGCTTCACCAAGCGGCTATTGATTTGCATATATCTTACAGGAAGGCCTGGGTTATGCTTCAGAATGCCGAAAAGAAGCTGGGTTTTACCCTCATTGACCGGAAAGTGGGCGGCATTTCCGGAGGAGGTTCCCAGATAACACCTTCAGGAGAGGAATTCATGAAGAACTACGAGAAGTTCAGAAAAGATATAGAAGACGTTCTTGAAAAAACCTACCAGAAACATTTTGGTCCATAATTTCTACGGAAATCTATCTACTTCTTTTGATTGCCATGAATTCCGATTCATTCAGACAACCGTCACCATTCTTATCGTATTCTTTAAACTGTTGAATTGTTAAGCCGGGTATCATAACGCAGAGCTCTATGGGTGTGATTTTGCCGTCCTTGTTATTATCGATATCCTGAAAACTTGTAGGGTTTTTCATCTCTTTCATCCGAACAGGGGTATTCTTCCCCGGTTTCGCTGTGGTTTTTTTCGGTTTTGTTATACTCTCAGCCCGTGGGGTCGTCTCCGAATGGGTTAGCGAAAACACCCCTTTTCGGATCTGTAAGCCGAATTGTGTGTATCCTACGGAAACTGCATCTCCCCTTTTAATTTCTCTGGTGCTCTGATAGCCCATGAGGATCGGGTTGGACATGTCGAAGGAAATGGTTTTCCCCTTGTTTCGTATGGATAGCGTAGCCGTCTCAGGATCGACATGGGCGACGGTTCCCGAGAAATCTACTTTTTTCTTTGTTTTCACGCGGACAATAAACTGTTGTGACGCTTTTTTTGAAGATACACTCTCTTTTTTCCCTGTCTCAACGGCGGGAGCTATGGACGGAGTTGCTGCCTTTTGACCCTCTGTCTTGGCTTCTTGCGCGAGACAGGAGAAGGACGCAATGAAGCTGAAAGTCAACACAAAAAGTATGGATAGAGATGTTTTCATGATTGCCCTCGTATTACTGCCATGTTTTATAGATCTTTGCGCTTGCTGTCAAGACCTTTCAGGATTCAGATCAAAGACGTCCCAACTCGCGAGACCTATATAAATCCCTTGATTTTTTCGTTGCTACACCGTAACATCTCTCGTCAAAGAGGAGTGATATTCTATGTTTATTGAAAGATTTATCGGTTATACGGCACGGAAAAAAAATGAGGATTACCTCAAATTTTCTCCGGGCACTTCCTACGAACTTCCGCTAAAGAAGACAGCGAAAGCTCCTCTCCTTCTCTATGTCCACATACCTTTTTGCGAGGAACTCTGTCCTTATTGTTCGTTCCATCGGGTTGCCTTTCGGGAAGACCTGGCTAAAGCCTATTTCAATGCCCTCAAAAAAGAAATTCGCATGTACAAAGATCAGGGTTATGATTTCAAGGCGCTATATATTGGAGGGGGCACGCCGACGGTCTTAATCGATGAACTTGCCGATACTATCGGATTGATCAGGACTATTTATGACGTGAAGGAAATATCCGTTGAAACAAACCCTAACCATTTGAGCGAAAGGAATATGGAAATCCTGAAAAACGCCGGTGTGAACCGCCTCTCCGTAGGAGTACAGACCTTTGATGACAGTCTTTTGAAAGCAACGGAGCGCTATCATAAATATGGAAGTGGTGGAGAAATAGCGCAGAAGCTTGCCTCGCTCCGGGGATATTTCGATACCCTCAATGTGGATATGATCTTTAATTTTCCGACACAGAAACAGGAAATGCTTGAACAGGACCTCTCGACCCTTCTCGGATTACAGGTAGACCAGATCACCTATTATCCCCTCATGGTTTCGTCGGCAACACAAAAGATCATGGGTAAAAGACTTGGTAATGTGGTGCACGACAGAGGCAGAGAATTTTACGAGACAATCACCGGGGTGCTCGGGCAGGATTACCGGGCAAGCACAGCCTGGTGTTTTTCAAGAGATAAAGCCATGATCGATGAATATGTCATCAATTATGATGAATACGCAGGTCTTGGCAGTGGTTCCATCGGATACCTTGGGGGGAGTATCTACGCGAACACTTTCGATATTGAGGATTACATAAAACAAGTTGAGAAAGGGCAGTTTCCCATCTCCGCGCGGCGCGATTGCGGACTCAAAGAGAAACTGCTCTACGATTTTCTCATGAAGCTCTTCGGGCTCAGTCTTGACCTTAAAGAATTAGGCGAAAAACATGGCGTCAATGCCGCCTGGTATCTATTCCCGGAAATCTTTTTTTTCATGATGACAGGAGGAATGAAAAAATATGGCAATCTGCTTATTCTTACCCCAAAAGGCCAGTACTACTGGGTTATCATGATGCGTGAATTCTTTACATCCGTCAATAACTTCCGGGATCATTGCCGCTCCATTGCCAATCTTTCTCTTGCGCATTGACAATTTGCCCGTTAAATCATAAATTATTCCCACGGAAGTGCCGGGGTCCTGGTGGGCCTCCTGGTCTTCAAAACCAGTGTACCGATCAAAAGTCGGCAGGTGGGTTCGATTCCCATGCACTTCCGCCATTAATAAAATCAATAAGTTACAAGGTATTTGAGACTGACACAAATAGACCTAACGTGATTTCAGCATTCACATTTGAGTAAACTGTGCTCGGATTGTGCTTGGGTTATTTGGTTTGGTTGTCTAATTTCTATGTTGTTCAATGACTGGTTGTTGAAGACAAATTTTTATGAACTTTACAATTTAGTAATCAACACCTAAGACGTTTCTTGTATACATTAAATTTTTTGTTTTGACAAATATAAATATCTAACCTATCATAACCTATAGTGAATATCCCTTAGCAAGAGAGCCGTTTATGAATTCACTTGAAGATTGGGGGTTCCATGCACCAAGAAGCGACAAGAGAAACATGGGAAGAACTCTGCTTTCATTTATCCGACACTATCAGTTCGAGCATCAACGAAGCTTTATTTGAACAAAAAGCATTATTAGCTCTTGAAAAACTTGGATGGAACCAATTCAGAGGTGAGATCAAAGTAAAGCCAGTGCTCCAGATCGGACGCCAAAACCATATCACACCAGATATAGTCGTATACGCTCCTGACAATAAGGCCATCATAGTATTAGAAATTAAAAGACCTGCCGAAGACATAAATAGACACGAAAGTATCGGGCAACTGCAATCCTACATGCGACAAACGAAAGCAGATTTTGGTCTCCTTGTGGGAAATGAAATCCACGTCTATTATGATGGTACTTTGAACCCCCATCATGACCCACTTTTGTTGTCCAGAATTCCCTTTAAAAGCGATTCGGCAAGAGGTGTTGAATTTGTAAACATTTTCAACAAAAACAGTTTTCTTAAGAAAGAATACGAACCTTACTTAAAAGCTTCAATAGACCGTTTAGAAAAAGAACAAAGAATAGATAAGTTAAAAAAGTGTTTACTGTCTGAAGAAACCTCCCAAAAAATACTAAAGCTCCTTCAGCATGAATTCAGCGATGTTGAAGCAGAGGTTTTGAGGGAAGCACTAAGCGGCTTATC
Source organism: Syntrophus sp. (in: bacteria) (assembly GCA_013824645.1). Taxonomy (GTDB): domain Bacteria; phylum Desulfobacterota; class Syntrophorhabdia; order Syntrophorhabdales; family Syntrophorhabdaceae; genus PNOF01. The sequence continues at coordinate 4,504 of PNOF01000088.1, forward strand.
CATAAAGATGTATTACGCAGCAAAATCAAGAGGGATTCAAGAAACCATTTTTATTTGCAAGAATAAACATTCAGGAAAGCATTTCATTTTTGTGGACGACTCGACAAACGGAGAAGTTTTTCTCATCAATCCTGAAGGGGTGACAATCTCGCTAAAGCCAGACCTTTTTGATGAGCCTAAGGATGAAAGTGTAGACTACCTCTTATCTTACAAATTGATAACGGAAACACAACTAAGGAAATATCGTGAACTTGAAGTTCAACAGCCGGAAAAAAAGGATGAACTGAGAGATACTAACTTAGATTTTTCTAACCGAAGGAGGAATCAGACCCCATCTGCTTCTGAATGGAGTAAAGGTGTTCCTGAATTATCAAACATTTCCAACCTCGACAACTGGCGAGCGATCTGCGACCATTTAAGAATTGAAGTGGAAGGAGACTCTGCAAGACGAAGACTGAAGAAGTGGGCTATTAGAAATCGACCTCATTGGCCCCCAGTCCCTCCACCAAGATAACTGGTTGCTCCAGTAAGAGAGAATATACCTTCAATTAGTGTCTAATTCTTACCTTGTACATCTTTGTCTTCCATTTCTAAAAAATACTAAGGCCATACACACTTTCGACAATTCCCTCTGCAAGACCATAAGTCAACCACTGAACAATAATTCAGAATTAGATACGTTACCCCGTAACCACACTCAATACCTTTTTCCCGATCTCAGTTCGTGACAACAGCTTCATATTCTCTTGATGTAGCATATTCACTCGTTCACAGGCTGATCTTATATCTGCTTCATTAACAATATTATAACGATCAAAAACACTTCTTGTCTTATGACCTGAGATTTTCATAGCCACGACCTCTGGAACCCCAGCTCTGACCATATTCCTGACAGCAGTTCGTCTCAGGTCGTGAAAGAGTCTCTTTGTACCTGTCTCATCACATGCAGCATTCCAAGATTTTCTAAAGTCTCTAATCTTCAAACCTTCTCTTGAGAAAACGAGGTCACAGTCAGGATATTTAACATCTCGTATTTTCTTTAAGTTGAAAATCACATCGTATAACTCTCCTGTCAAGAAGATCACTCGTGCTTCATCGTTCTTCGTTGTACCAGCATCAAGGGTTATTTTCTTCTCAAAGATGTTTACGTTGTCCCATTTCAGAGACAAGATTTCTCCTCGTCTCATACCTGTATAAAACGCTATTGTCGTGACAGGTTTGTAGCAATCAGGTAAAGCAGCTTTCATCTTCAGGTATTCGTTCAGCTCAAAATATCCTTTACACCCTGATGATCTGCGTAAGCCGGTTTGTTGGAACACCAAATCCAGAGAAGAGGTAAAAAGTG
>PNOF01000089.1 GCA_013824645.1 Syntrophus sp. (in: bacteria)
CTCCGTTGAGGTAAACGTTGCACTCGACTGTCTACAGCTTTGGCTTTCGCACATGGGTGGCGTTAGGCAACATTACCTTGAATAAGTTTTAAAAAATGTATAAATTGACTCAAAATTACCATATAGAAAGTTGAGAGCCAGCGCAATGTTGCCTAACAATATAAAACGGTTGCTTGGTCGGTTTTGCAGCTTCCTGTGGAGGGTATTACGCGGTTTCATGCGCAATCAGGGCCTGCTCTTATCCGGAGCCCTTGCCTATTACACCCTGTTGTCAATTGTGCCTATGTCAATCCTTTTTTTAACCGGGCTGTCCCATTTTATACCAGAGGAGCAGTTGCTCCACACGTTGTCGACATATACGGGGATGGTGATACCAGGCTACACAACAGTCTTGACCGAACAAGTGCAGGTATTCCTTGAGCACCGTCACGCAGTCGGTATTATCGGATTCCTCGCCATGCTGTTTTTCAGCTCCATGGCCTTTGGCGTGCTTCAAAGTGCCCTGTCGGTTATCTTTTTTCATCCTGTCAGGATTGTCCGTCGCAACTTCTTCATTTCCGCTGTCATTCCCTATATATATGTCCTTTCAATCGGGCTCGGCATAGTGCTGGTTTCCTTTATTACGGGAGAATTAGAGATACTCGAAAAAAGGCAACTGATACTGTTTGGGTGGAGTGTAAACCTTAAAGCTACGTCCAGGATTGCATTATACATACTGGGGGTAATCAGTGAGGTGGTTCTCCTCTCTTCCATATACATGCTTATGCCGGCGGTACGCACCACCTTTCGCCATGCCCTGATCGGGGGTATAACTGCAACGGTCTTATGGGAGATTGTCCGCCACGGGCTGATCTTGTATTACTCTTCGCTGTCTATGGTAAACATAATTTACGGCTCCTTCGCGACAGCAGTGGTAGCACTTCTTATTGCGGAGGCTGCTGCATTAATAGTCTTGTTAGGTGCTCAGGTTATCGCGGAGCTTGAGCACAATATGGATCCGCATGAAAAATCCCTGTAGCAAAAAAGACGACACCATCGTGCACAAAAGCGCTACAAAATAATTGTTGGTTCTGCGACAGACACGATTGTTTGTCTGGTGTATCGTAATTACAGAGGTGTAAAATGACAAACAAAATAAAACTTATTTTTGTTATCGCAATCACCGTTTTCGCTGTCTTCGCTGTAATGAGCATGCCCTTTGCCGTTGATATTGCTGACCGGGCACTCTCGGCGGTTGGACATTCACTGGGCCTGCATGAGGCGCCTGCACTTTCTGCCCTGGCGGTATTGGTGATTCCTGGTCTGTATCTGTGTTTTGCCTTTGGGCAGAGAAGACGTTCATAATTGATTGCATAATAAGGTGCATCAGCATTAAGGGCATATCCGTATTCGGATGTGCATACTCAACAAAAATGGAGGATTTATGAAAACAAGATTTACAGTTTTATTACTCTTGGTGGGTGTCATCGGATTATTTTTAGGTGGATGCGGGTGTTTTATGCAAGCCCAGAAGGGTGAAACCGCTGCTCCTCCCCCTGTGCCGCAAGTAGTGGTCCTTGCATCCGAGCCGACGGTTGAGGAGAAGGTAGTTGTTATTGCATCCGAGCCGACAGAGAAAGTAGTTGTCATTGCCTTTGAGGACATACATTTCGATTTTGACAAGTCGACCCTCAAACCGGAAGCACAGACGATACTCAAAAGAAATATACAGATTTTGAAAGAAAACCCTAAAGCTCAAGTCCGTATTGCAGGATATACTTCTGCGTCCGGGACTGACTCCTACAACCAGAAATTAAGCGAAAGAAGGGCAAACGCCGTCAAAGGATACCTCGCTAACGAAGGGCTCATTGCACCGGACAGACTTTCCATGATCGGATATGGAGAGAAGAATCCGGCAGTGTATGAAGCAGCTCCAAAAGACCTCTACTCACCTGCAGCAAAAGCAAACATGAGAGTTCTTTTTGAAATCGTTGTGCGATAGGGGCATCGGGGTAAGGTTTGGTAAGATGCTTTACGTGGTGCGCGGAGCGCGGAGGAGGTAAAGTTAAGCAATTCAAAGTTTTATGAGCAAAAACAAGAAAGGAGAAAGTCAAATGAAAAAGATGTTTGTACTACCAATGGTTATTATGGCAGTTTTTATGTTTTTCGCAGGCTCAGGCATTGTACGGGCGCAAGATTCCGATGATGGTTCGAGGCCCATGTACGCTCTCACCTATGGCAAGGGTCTTATACTGACCTCGACTGATAGTGAAACCTGGACTGTGAGGAGTTCCGGGACCCTAATGCCTCTTAACGACATTGAATACGGTAAAGGTATATTTGTGGCTGTGGGCGCCCGCGGTACGATCGTGACAGGCTCAAAAGACGGGGCTACATGGACCCTCCGGCAGTCCGGCGTCACCAGCGACCTCTGGGCCATCAAGCGTGCAAAAGGGATCTTTGTGGCGGTCGGTAGCGCAGGTACGGTCACTACTTCGCCAGACGGATACACATGGACCAAAAGGGCAAACCTGACTCCATATGCCCTGAGGAATCTTGCCTATAGCAAGGATAATTTTGTCGCCATCGGCGAGATGGGCTACATCTTCAGCTCTCCGGACGGCATCAACTGGGTACGCAGGGGCAATGAGCAATTTACTGACCACCTCTTCGGCATTGCTTATGTGAAGGGAACGTTTACCGCCATAGGGGCAAACGGAAAGGTCATGACATCGACCGACGAAGGGGTAACATGGACCCAGCGTTATTCAGGAACAACAGAGTATCTCGCTGCTATCTCCTATGGTAACAAGAGATATGTGGCCGTGGGCGCATATGGCACAATCATAACATCGCCTGATGCATGGAACTGGACCACAGTAAATTCGGGTTCAATAAGCTGGCTTGGAGCGGTTGCGTATGCCCGTAAGAAATTCATTGTTATCGGTACGGATGGTGGAATCTTGACATCAACCGACGGGACGATCTGGTCACCCAAGCTCCATGATTAAGGGGGAATACTATGAAATCAAGTACGAAGGACAACGTGCAAGGCAAGTTTCACGAAGCAAAGGGTAAGATTAAGGAAGTGGCCGGAAAAATCAGCGACAATCCTAAGTTGGAGGCCAAAGGCAAAGCCGAAAAGATAGCCGGCAAAGCGCAGGAAAAGATCGGCCAGGTCAAGAAGGTCCTGGGGAAATAGCGAGAACGGCGTATCATGCACCAATATGTCCTTAGGTTTCAGGCTGCGGTTGTATGATACGCCATAAACAGGACTCTGCAAGGCATGAGGTCTTTGGAGTAAAAAAGTTAAAAAAAGAGTAACTACAATAATAAGGAGAACTTGCAATGAAAATAATGCATCGTGTAACTCTAATGGTAGCTGCCATTGCCATGTTAGCGATCAGTGTGCCTGTGCATGCGTCAAAAATGGACAGCCGCATTGAATCAACTGCCAGAAAGTCCTATGTGTTCAAGACCTACCTCAAGGCTGATGATATTAAAATCCAGTCCATGAATGGTGTGGTGAGCCTAACGGGAACTGTCTCTGAGGAATCCCACAAATCATTAGCTCAGGAGACCGTGGCGAGCTTGCCAGGGGTCAAGAGTGTGGACAACAAGCTGGAAGTCAAAGGAGATCGTCCTGCTGAAAATTCGGATGCGTGGATCATGACGAAAGTGAAAACCACGCTTTTGTTCCATCGCAGCGTGAGTGGATTCAAGACAGAAGTAAACGTAAAGGATGGAATCGTCACCTTGCAGGGTGAAGCGACCAGCCAGGCGCAAAAGGATTTGGCGACCGAATACGCCAAGGATGTCGAAGGGGTCAAAGACGTAAAAAATGAGATGACAGTAGCAAAGGCCACGAAAAAGGGGAGAACGGTAGGCGAAAAGATTGATGACGCTTCCATCACCGCTCAGGTCAAGGTGACACTGCTCTATCATCGCTCGACCAGTGCCCTTAATACCACGGTTACCACGAAGAAGGGTGTGGTTACATTAGCCGGCAAGGCCAAAAACGCAAGTGAAAAGGAAATAGCTACCAAATTTGCCAACGACGTAAATGGCGTGAAGAGCGTAAAGAACCTTATGACCGTCGAATAGCTTAAATAAACAGATTCCCCGACTTGCCGGGGAATCTGTTTGAAAGGAGAATCACATGTTATGGACGATTGCAGTAATACTGATAATTCTATGGGCACTGGGGCTGGTGTCCAGTTACACAATGGGAGGGTTCATCCACGTCATACTGGTGATTGCCATTATTGTTGTGGTGGTTGGTCTTATTCAACGAAGAGGGCAGTGAAAAACCCCGCCCACAGGGCGGGCACTCTGGTGTTGTTTGAAGGAGGAATGCAATGAAAGCAATGTATCGTGTAGTTCTCATGATGTCTGTCGTAGCTATGTTGGCGATCAGTGTACCTGTATGCGCGTCCGAGATGGATGACCGAATTGAATCATCCGCAAGAAAGTCCTATACGTTCAAGACCTATCTCCAGGCTGACGATATTACCATCAAATCTATGGAGGGCGTTGTTAGCTTAACAGGAACCGTCTCCGAAGAATCACATAAGTCATTGGCTGAGGAGACCGTGGCGAGCTTGCCCGGGGTTAAGAGTGTGGACAACAGGTTGTTAATCAAAGGCATGTCACCTAACATAGACCCGGATGTATGGCTCATGGAAAAAGTGAGAGCTACACTCGTGTTTCACAGGAGTGTAGATGCCGGCAACACAAATATTTATGTTAAAGACAGCATCGTGACCCTCCGTGGCGAAGCGACCAGCCAGGCGCAAAAGGATTTGACGACTGAATACGCCAAAGATGTGGAAGGGGTCAAAGACGTAAAAAATGAAATGATAGTATCCAAGGTTTCTGCAAAGACAAAAACAACAGTAGGGGAAGATATTGATGATGCTTCTATCACCGCTCAGGTCAAGATGTCCTTGCTTTACCATCGCTCGACCAGCGCCATAAACACTAAGGTAGAGACGAAGAATGGTGTGGTCACGTTGTTTGGCAAGGCCAGAACAGGAGCAGAAAAGGACCTGGCCGCCAAATTTGCCAACGACATAAGCGGGGTTAAAAGCGTAAATAACCGGATGACTATTGAATAGTTTAGAAAGCAAAGGAAAGGGTGGCTTAGATGAGACCAATGATCATAATTGCAATCGTATTGATTGCTCTCGGGATTGTGGCGTTCGCGTATCAGGGCATCACCTACACGACCAGAGAGAAAGTCGTCGATCTTGGCCCCATCCAGGTGACGGCCGAGAAAACGAAAACACTGCCACTGCCGCCTATTGCAGGGGCTATTGCGCTTATAAGTGGCGTTGTGCTGCTGGTTGTGGGAATTAAGAAAAACTGATGCGAGATAGAAACGTTTTAACCACGAGGAATGTGCTATGACGGATAAACGAAAGGCATATGAAGAAAGATTTGAAGCGGAGTTGAATGAATGGAGAGCCGAGATTGTTCTGCTTAACGCCAAAGCAGACAAAGCCAGGGCTGAGGCGAAAGTGGAGTATTACAAAACGATCGAAGCCTTGCAGGGCAAGCATGATACGGCCAGAAAGAAGTTGCTGGAGTTAAAGGTGGCGGGCGATGACGCATGGGAAGACCTCAAGGCAGGCGCAGAAAACGTCTGGACTGATGTCAAGACCACCTTTGACAGCGCGGTATCGAGATTCAAATAGGGCCACAGGACAGGTTTAGATTACAGACAATAAAACTTACAAGGAGACAGATTATGAAAAGAATCACCCGTCAGTTCACTTATCCAACGGCACTTGCTATCGCGGTGCTGCTCCTCGCCTTTACGGTTTTCACAGGTCCAGGCCCTTC
>PNOF01000090.1 GCA_013824645.1 Syntrophus sp. (in: bacteria)
TTCAATATATTATATCAATTCATACCACAGTATGCCAGAAAATAAATGTATTGAAATTATATGTATTGATAATTTATGTTTGTACTTTATTATTATATCGACAATAACAACAAAAAAGTAAACAAATACAGGCAATTACAAACATGTAACGTTTTTATTCCAGTATATGAAAGAGCATTTTTAAGCAGGAATTTATGTTGACAAACCATTTTTCATTCGATAATATGTTTGCTATACGAATCACAGTTCTACATACAGAACAATAGCTGAAAGGTACCGTGAGCAGACCAATTATTAAAGGTATTAATAATCAAGCCAGAATGGTCGAATACTTCATTTACAACGCCTTTTCTCCAACTACCAAAAATATCTGCATCGATTTACAATTTTCTTGGGACTCTTTAGCGTTGCGAAACGATCTATCAAAAAAGGATATCACGCAGATGGTTGCATACTATAGTATTATTTCTGAATTATTAACTTTAAATATATATTGATATAGCGGAATACAGAAGGAGGTAACATGAAGAAGAAGATTATGCAGGGCAATGAGGCAATAGCCAGAGGCGCTTGGGAAGCCGGTGTAACTATTGGCTGCGCCTATCCGGGGACACCGAGTAGTGAAATCATGGCGGAGATTTCAAAATTCAAGGAAATTTACACAGAATGGGCCCCCAATGAAAAAATCGCCGTGGAAGTGGCGCATGGGGCCTCTCTTGCGGGAGGAAGGGCAATCGCGTGTATGAAACACGTGGGGCTCAATGTGGCCGCCGACCCCCTTATGACAATTGCCTATACAGGGGTAAAAGGTGGGTTTGTCATCGTTGTGGCCGATGACCCCGGACAGCACAGTTCCCAGAATGAGCAGGACAGCAGGAACTGGACACGTTTTGGAAAGATACCCATGATTGAGCCCGCTGATTCACAGGAGTGTATGGATTATACAAAAATCGCCTTCGATATCAGTGAACGCTTTGATACCCCAGTACTGTTAAGGACAGAAACAAGGGTTTCGCACTGCGATTCCCCGGTGGAGTTTGGTGAAAGAAAAGAATCTAAAATGAAGAAAGGTCTTGACCAGAAGGATACGCCAAAGTATGTCATGGTACCTATGTATGCAAGGCCCAAACGGGCTGCCCTGGAAGAAAAGTTCAAAAAGATTGGCGAATACGCCGATACGGAGTTCCCATTTAATACTATGGAGATTAACGATCCTTCCATAGGGTTTATCTCTTCGGGTGTTTCTTATCTTTATACCAAAGATGTATTTCCCCGGTATTCTTTCTTAAAGCTGGGTATGTCATGGCCGCTGCCGAAGAAAATGATTGCAGAATTCTTCAAAAAGGTGAAAAAGGTCATCGTCGTAGAAGAACTCGATCCGTTTTTTGAGACAGAGATCAAGGCTATGGGGTTTAAAGTATGGCACGGCAAAGACCTTATCCCTGCTTTTGGCGAACTGACGCCTGCGATAATCGAACGGTCGCTCGCAAAGGCCGTTACCGGTAAGAGTTTTAAAGCGCCAATGGTGCGGATTAAGCCCGAAGATCTGCCGAGAAGACCGCCAAACCTCTGCGCCGGTTGTTCACACAGACCGTTGTTTTATGCCCTCAAAAAGCTCGGACTTTTTGTATTTGGTGATATCGGCTGCTATGCACTGGCTGTTGCACCGCCGCTCTCTGCAATGCACGCCTCCACCTGTATGGGAGCTGGTATTGGCGGCGCCTACGGGGCCGGAAAGGTCCTTGGGAAAGAAGGACTCGGTAAAATATGCGCAGTGCTTGGTGATTCCACGTTTCTCCATAGCGGTATAGGGCCTTTAATGGATGCCGTGTACAATAAAGGATATTCCACTACCCTCATCCTTGATAACAGGATTACCGCCATGACAGGGCAGCAGGAGACGGCAGGCACCGGATTTACCATTAAGGGCGAGCCCACCACGATGGTCAATTATGAGCAGATCGTAAAGGCCATCGGCGTAAAACATATCGTGAAAGTTAACCCTTACAATATTAAGGAAACAATGGAAGCAATTAAGAAAGAGGTCAACAGGGATGATGCTTCTGTCATCATCACAATAGACAGCCCCTGTATGCTCCTTCGCAGGGAAAAACCATTAGAAAAATTCAAAAACCCATTGTTTGCAATTGATATGGACAAGTGCAGAGGCTGTAAGGTCTGTCTTGAGATCAACTGTCCTGCAATAAGCTGGCAGGCAGGCGAAGGCGTGACGAAAGACGGTCATAAGAGAAAGGGAATGGCATTCATCAATAAAGATCAGTGTGTCGGCTGCGAAGTTTGTACTCAGGTTTGTAAATTCGAAGCCATTGCACCGGCAACAAAGTAAGGAGGGAAATCATGGAGAAAAACGATACAGTAACCAATATATTTCTATCAGGCGTCGGTGGTCAGGGAACGATTCTCGCAAGCAATATCCTTGCCGAAGTCTTTCTGAATGCCGGCCATGATGTGAAAAAGGCTGAAGTTCACGGCATGGCCCAGAGGGGCGGGGATGTTACAACGCACTTCAGGTTCGGTAAAAAGGTTTACTCACCGCTTATCAAAGAGGGCGAAGTGGATTATCTTTTATCTTTTGAGCTTCTCGAAGCTGGTCGATACATCAACTGGGTAAAACCGGAAGGGAAAATCATCATTAACAGACAGACCATATTCCCACCTGCAGTAAGCCTCGGACAGGTGGAATATCCCAATGATATTGAAGCAACATTCAAGAAATACTTTAAAAATAATGTCTCCATCATTAACGGACAGGAAATGGCAAGAAACCTCGGCAATATTCAAGCCGCAAATGTTATTCTTGTTGGCGCCTTCTCCAATTTCTTCCCTGAGATTAAGGATAGTCAATGGCAGGATGCGATCAAAGAACTGTTGGCGCCGAAGCTTCACGATTTAAATATTAAGGCCTTCCATGAAGGAAAAAAATTGCTTCAGTAAGCACAAGAGGCTACTATTGCCCGGCGAGAGATATGTAGTGCATGAAGTCTGTGGACTTTCCTATATCCCCTGCCGGGCACATTGAAAGGTGATCTGATTGGAAAAAAAACAAAACGAACCAAAGTCTGAGTATACCGATCTGGTTCCTGCAGTGGATCAGGCATTAAGGATCCTCATCTGTCTCGCGAAAAGTCCATCGTCTAAAATGAACCTTACTGATATCTGCAAAACAGTTGGTATTCACAAGAGTAAAGGCTATTCAATTCTTAACACACTCCAGAAATTCAGCATTGCACACAAAGATATCGAAGGGAAGACATACTCTTTGGGACTTGGACTTATTTCTTTATCCAGGAAAGTACTGGATAATTTGGATTACGGTAAAGTAGCCGATCCTGTCCTGAAAACACTCGCGAAAAAGACTAACAGCACTGCTCTCTTCGGCACCATCGATGATGGTAATGTCTTTGTTGTCGCGAGACAAGAATCAGAACAAAACATCAGCATCACAATCCGTTTGGGCTATCGGTTCAACATCACTCACGGGGCACATGGAAAGGCAATTGTGAGCTTTATGCCGGACGATGAGAGGGAGAAAGTTCTTAAACAGAAAAAGCTTTTTTTCTATGGTGATGCAACGAAATCAGATCGCACAAGGCTGAAGACTGACCTTCAAAAATGCAGAAAAGCAGGCTTTGCCTATGACATAGGAGAATTAAATGCAGGAATCAACGTCATTGCTTCCCCTGTTTTCGATTCACACGATACACTGTTGGGGTCCATATTTATAATGGGGACCTTTCCCGAATCACTTACCCATGAATATGGCGCAATAGTTGTTGACAGTGCTCGAGCGTTCTCTTCTACGTTAGGTGCAGACATTGAGTTGACGTATCGGGGGGCTGGGAAAAAACATTAAAGGGGCTACTGAGGGGTGCCGCACTATGTTCTCAATACAATATACAATTAATGAAAAAATAAGGTTTCAGAGAAAACCATTTAGGAAACAAGCTGGCCGTGTTGAGGCGTAACCTGACATTATTACTTGATAAAATAAATAATTTCTTAGGAGGGTACCATGAGTGATATACATGTCCACATAGGTGAAATGCTTGCAAGAAATGCGAGGATGTATCCAAATGATATTGCCCTTGTTGAGAGAATTGCGGTGGACAAGAAAAGAACAGAAATCACCTGGAAGGAATTCGATGAGAAAGCAAATCAGTTTGCAAATATTCTCAAGAATAAAGGGGTAAAAAAAGGCGACAAAGTCGCTCACTGGATGCAGAATTCCATAGACTGGCTGGTGGCCTATTTCGGTATTGTCCGGACAGGGGCTTGGGTTGTTCCATTGAATTTCCGTTTTACTGCAGAGGAGATGAAATACGGCGCTGATGTTGCGGAGCCCGTTGCTTTTGTCTTTGATGAGGAGTTCGCTCAGAGAATTGCGTCAGTAAAGGACCAACTTACCACAGTCAAAAGCTATATCTGCGTTGGCAGTAATATCCCGGCTTTTGCCGAATCATTTCGAACCCTCATGGCCAAGGCCGATTCAACACCCCTTGACACGGAGATTACCTTTTTGGACCCCTGCGGATTATATTTTACCTCCGGCACAACAGGACAACCGAAACCAATTCTGCTCACCCACCACAACATGGCAAATGCCTGTATTGTTGAGAATATGCATCATCGCCAGACCAAGGATGACGTATTTATTCTCTTGCCCCCTCTCTATCATACCGGGGCAAAGATGCACTGGTTCGGCCATTTCATCGTAGGCAGCAAGGCTATCATACTCAAAGGTATTTCGCCTGAATGGACCTTTGAAGCAATCAGCGAGGAGGGCGGAACAGTGCTCTGGAGTCTTGTGCCCTGGATTCAGGACATATTGATCAAACTTGATAGCAAAGAATTAAAACTGTCCGACTATAAACTGGACCAGTGGAGGATCCTGCACATGGGTGCCCAGCCTATTCCACCGGCACTCATTAAACACTGGAGAGACTACTTTCCGACTATGCAGTATGATACAAGCTTTGGCCTCAGCGAATCTACAGGACCAGGCTGCGTTGATCTGCGTATCGGTAACGAACACAAGATCGGCGCTATCGGCCTCCCAGGGTTCAACTGGGAGTACAAGGTCGTCGATGACGACGGGGTTATTGTTCCCAAAGGAGCGCCGGGAGAACTCTGTGTCCGCGGAAACGGTGTTATGAGAGAATATTATAAGAACCCCGAAGCTACAGCAAAAACTTTACGTGACGGCTGGCTCTTTACGGGAGACATGGTGCGGGTCGATGAAGACGGTTTTATCTGGATCGTTGACCGTAAAAAGGATGTCATTATTTCAGGCGGAGAAAATGTCTTTCCAGCAGAGATTGAAGATTTTCTCCATAACAACCCGAACATAAAAGACGTGGCAGCCATCGGGATACCCCATGAGCGTCTCGGTGAGATTGTAGGAGTGGTTATCGATGTAGTACCGGGCAAGACATTGACTGAAGAAGAGGTGCTGAAGTTCTGTGAAGGTCTTATGAAGTATAAGAGACCGAGAAAGGTCTTCTTCGGCGAAGTGCCCAGAAACCCTACCGGTAAATTAGAAAAAGTTAAATTAAGAAAAAAATATATAGGCATGGAGCAGGCAATTAAACTGTAAAGCAATGACGTAGCAACATAAACCCCCAACATTCGGTCTGGAGGGTGACCCACCTCTGGACCGAATAAATCTGCACGGGAAGTAGGTCCGTTAAAACCTGAAAGA
>PNOF01000091.1 GCA_013824645.1 Syntrophus sp. (in: bacteria)
GTCTGCCTGCGGAGATTCGGAAAGAAATAAAACATTTCTCATTCCATGGAAGAATGTATTGTAAAAATTTGACATTCTTTGATAAATTTCTCATGACGATCGGTAAGATCATGGAGCAGGATGAAACTTTGAAAAAAGATATGGGGAAAGACTATGACGGCGTTCAGCGAGAAAATCTATTGCCGCTGTTTGAATATCTGGAGAATGTTGAGGCGATTCTCACCAGTAAAAAGTGATTGATTCGGATCCAAGTCGCCTTCTTCAATGATTCAAAGGAAAAGGGTTTTTCAATCGAGCAGCTATTTATTCTTCCAGTGGGCCGGTTTTGCTATTAAGGCCAGTGCTTTTCCCCAAATCAAAACAATGTGCTAATCCGCAAGCTTCTAAAGCCTCTTCTGCAAAGTTACAGCAATTGTGGATAGGGGGGTTATACTCGAATACTTTTATTGGCTTCCCAGTTCTTAGTGCATTTTCAGGATTGTAACTTCTGGCATAGCGACTAAGGCAATCCTTATACCATTGGGTTGTTTTCTTGGTGGCTTTTTTGTCGGTGCAAATGGGCATTGTCGCATAACGGGGTTCTTTATTATCCAATTTTTCTCGTTCATTTTTATTGGTAAATTCCACAATATCAAATTGATCTTTGGTCACTCCCAATAAGTTGATTACCGCCCCGATTTTTTGATAATCTTTCATGCCTGCTTTTTGTAAATCAGACAAAGTCTGCAACTCAAGCTGATAAAATGAATGTGGATTTGTTTCGATTCGAAGGGCGCAGTGAGAAAAGATCCCCCCCCACATCGTATAAAGTTCCAGCGTAGGCCCTTCAACTATTTTTGAAGAATAGGCGGCGACTCCTTGTTTTTCCTTGAAAGATTGAATCTTTGCATCAATTGTTTCTTGATTTACTATAGTAAATCCGCCTTTAGGAAGATCGGACTCCTCAAAAAAAGAGTATAAACTATTCCGGGATATGTCAGTATCAATGCGGGATTCGCCTCTACGGTTCTTTTGTCTTCCTTCCGTCGTTTTGTTGCTTGCAATAGGCTTTTGGTAATTATAACCAATGGCCTTAATGCGTGAACTGTCGATACCAAACTTTTCAGTTAGATAAGCTTTTATATTAGCCGCACGTCGATGGGATAGTTTAACATTGACTGCCTCTTTGCCGACATTGTCTGTATGTCCTTCGATAACCGCCGACGTTGAGGGATATTTGCTCATGAAGTCGGCAATTCTCTTAATGTCATCGTGATACTTTGGTTGGATATTTGCTTTGCCGGTGTCAAATTGCACATCCAGGGAAATGGAAGCCTTTTCTGGCACGGGCTCCGCTTTAGAAGCGGGTGTTGGCTCCGTTGCTGAACCGGCTTCTTTTACAGACGTCATCTCTTTTTCAACTTCAACAGGGCGAGATAGGGGAACCGTTATCGGTTTTTCAGCGATAAGGTTATTGACTTTCTGTGTAGGCTGGTCTGAATTCAATTCTGGAGAGACGTCCGCGGCGTTAAATGGGGTTATGGATTTTTGAGAAGCACAGCTGATGAGCAATAAACTCACCATCAAAAACGAACACTTTCTCAAGATATTTCTCAACATCATTTATCTCCTTGCAGAATGTTTTAGCTGATTATACGATATGCTTCCTTCTCGGTGCCCTGGTAGAAGTCGCAGCACAGTTGTCCCTTTTCCATCCTTTGATAACAAGGATCATAAAATGAGTAAGAGCAAATAGCCTGCCAATAGCTGAAGGAAAATAAGAAGTTTGATTAACCATTTAATAACAGTAGATTATATTAATAGGCGAGATCAGTATAGAAGTATGAGATGAGTCATTCGGCCTCAATATTTGGCGGAACCTCAACATACTGAGGCATATGTTATAGTGTTCGTCATTTACTTCCTTCCAATGCAAAATTGCTTATTCCAGGAGAACGGGCGAGGAGAGATACGGTCATGAGGAAAGTAGATACCACGTGTAGATAAACTGGGAACAACATCCCGCCCCTGTCATCCGTCGCGCGAACCCCGGAAGAGACGGAGTGTAGCCAAATTCTTCAGATCCTTTCCGAAACCCGCTGGCGAATCGATGGAAAGGACGGGGCTGCCGCGATCCTGGGCCTCCAACCGAGCACCCTAAGAGCGAGGATGCATAAGCTCGAGATAGTGCGCCCGGAGATAAAAAAACCGGATTAGACTGTCTCTTCTCCTCTCAAAGCATCCCTCAATATGCTGAGGTTCCACCAAATATTGAGGCCAAATGAAGCATTTCTTGCTTATCTGCGGTGCGCTCCTGTTAATCTAACCCTCTGTTATTCAAAGATGAATCAAAACTTATGTTTTTACTTCGGCTATTGGCAGGCTATTTGCTGTTACCCTTTCATGATCCATCATACGAATGAAGGTCCTTATAAAAGGCCACAAGCAGGAGGGAATAGAAAATGATTCGGGTTTGTTGTTACAAAAGTTGCGGGGTTGTTTACGGAGAAAAAGAGCCCCTGTCCGATAAAAAAACAACGCATGGGCTATGCCCAAAACATCTTGAAATCTCTTTAAAGGAAATAAAGGCTGAAATGGAAAAAAGGAAAGGAGAAGAATGGCATGGGAATCATCCTGATCATCATCTTGGTCCTCCTGCTCGTCGGCGCCCTGCCTACCTGGCGCCATAGTAAGTCATGGGGACCTTATCCCAGCGGCGGAATCGGATTGATCCTCCTGATCTTGCTCATCCTGTTACTTCTGGGGCGGATTTGAAGTAGCTTTCCAGGACTCTGAAAGGCATGAAGTCTTCGGAGAAAAGAGTTCAAAAACAAAAGTAACAACAATTAAGAAGGAGAACATCTCATGAAAAAAATAGGTTCTATATTTTTAATGGCCGCGGTTGTCGCTCTGCTGATTGTCAGCGTGCCGGTGCATGCGTCGAAAATGGACAGCAGCATCGAATCATCTGCCAAGAAGTCGTATGTGTTCAAGACCTACCTCAAGGAGGATGACATTAAAATCCAATCCCTGGATGGCGCAGTGACCTTAACGGGAACTGTCTCCGAAGAATCCCACAAGTCATTGGCCAAGGAGACCGTGGCGGGCCTGCCGGGGGTCAAAAGTGTGGACAACAAGCTGGAAGTCAAAGGGGAACGCCCCGCTGACAACTCGGATGCCTGGCTCATAACGAAGGTGAAAACCGCGCTCTTGTTCCATAGCAGTGTGAGCGGCTTCAAGACAGAAGTGAACGCGAAAGACGGAATCGTCACCTTGCAAGGTGAAGCGAGCAGCTTGGCACAAAAGGATCTGACGACTGAATACGCCAAGGATGTCGAAGGGGTTAAAGGCGTAAATAATGAGATGACTGTGGCCAAGACCTCGAAAAAGACACAAACGGCAGGCAGCAAGATCGATGACGCTTCTATCACCGCCCTGGTCAAGATGACGCTATTTCAGCATCGCTCGACCAGTGCCCTCAATACCTCGGTCACCACGAAGAAAGGTGTGGTTACATTGGGTGGCAAGGCGAAAAACGCGGCCGAAAAAGACCTGGCCACAAAATTCGCCAAGGACGTAAACGGTGTGAAGGAGGTAAAGAACCAGATGACCATCGAGTAGTCCGAGACCAAGACGAAAGAGACTGGATGATCACTGCCGGCTTGTATGGTGGCGCAAGAGCCGGCAGTGGGAATGAGCAATCAGGAAGGAGGATCACATGCTGTGGACAATTGCTGTAGTATTGTTAGTTTTGTGGGCGTTGGGGTTGGTGACCGGCTATACGATAGGCAATTTTATTCATATCCTACTGGTCATTGCCATTATCGTTGTGCTGGTCAGAGTCATTCAGGGGCGGAGGCTCCTTTAGATAATGATAGGCCGCGGTAGAATATCGTAGTCCCGGCAGTTCCACGAATGAAAGAAGTTGCATTCAGCGGAACGGATCACTGAATCTTAACAACTAAAATGTAAAGGGGACTTTATTATTATGAGAAGAATCGGCTATGGGATTTTTTTTTTGCTGGTGTTTTCCCTGCTGTTTTCCGGTTGCGCGACATTTAGGCCGGTTGATCTTAACCCGCAGATGAAATCAGGACAATTGGTTCAGAAAACGGATAATTTCATTGTCCTTTTTGACAAATCTGCTTCCATGAGTGTGTTGCACGGTAAGTCGATGGTCAATGAAGCCACGCGCCTGATCCATGCGAAAGATGCTGCAAAAAACATGGTAGCGACGATTCCAGAAACCAAGCTGAACGCAGGGCTCAGGACATTCTGGGGCGAAGATACAGCTTTGATTTATAACATGAAGCCGCTGGTAAAGGAAGAGTATACGAAGGCAATAAACTCTATTGAAAATGTCAACCATAGAACTCCTATGGCAAAAGCCATTACGTCAGCAGGCGTCGATCTCAAGGGAGCGGCGGGTAATTCGGCCATTATTATTGTCAGTGATTTTTCTGAAATTCCGGGTATGGATGACATCAGACCTGAAGCTGTCATGGAGGCCATAACCAAATTGAACGCTGAGTATGGCGACAAGCTCTGCGTTTATGCCATTCAGGTAGGATATGCTCTCGACGGGAAAGAACTTTCAGAACGGATTGTGCAGAACGTTGAAGGCGGATATACCGTAAATGCCGATAAACTGGTCACTCCGGCAGCCATGGGCGCCTTTGTGGAAAAAGTAATCTCCGGGAATTGCTCACGTTATAAACAGCTGGTTGCAAAGCCACCGGAGACGGTCGTGATCGTTGCGGCTGAGCCGATGGTCGAGGAGAAGGCCGTTGCGGCTGTGTCGGAGACGAAGGCTGAAGAGAAGGCCGTTGCCGTTGTGTCGGAGACGAAGGCTGAAGAGAAGGTCGTTGTCGCTGTGTCGGGAGCCAAGGCTGAAGCAAAGATCATTATCCTTGCGTTTGAGGATGTACATTTTGATTTCGATAAGTCGACGCTCAAACCGGAAGCGCAGGCGATACTGAAAAGGAATATCCAGCTTATGAAAGATAGCCCTAAAGCTAAAGTCCGCATTGCAGGGTATACCTCTGCTTCCGGCACTGATGCCTACAACCAAAAGTTGAGCGAAAGAAGGGCCAATGCAGTCCAGGAATACCTCGTCAACGAAGGCGTCATTACTCGGGACAGGCTTTCCACAATCGGCTATGGCGAGGCAAACCCTGCAATGTACGAAGCAGCGCCAAAAGAGCTTTACTCAAAAGCAGCAAAGGCAAACATGAGGGTTCTTTTTGAAATCATCGTGCAATAGGAGCATCGCTTTAAGGGTCCGGAGATGTGTTTCACATCGATCTGGACCCTTTGCGTGCGAAACAAAATAGCCCGGAAAAGGTTACGGTATGTCAAAATCGCTCAACAGCAATATAAACAGAAAGGGAGGTAATCGCATGAATCGGCAGACATCGGATCAGGGATGGCAGCAGCTTCAGGCTCACATAGAGGGCTTTTT
>PNOF01000092.1 GCA_013824645.1 Syntrophus sp. (in: bacteria)
TCTTTCAGAAACTTTCCGCACCAGTGTTTACCGGTTAAGATTCCGTCAAAGAATGGATCACAGACCCTGGCTGCTCCATCAACAATATCCAATGGCGGCTGGAAGTCATGGACCTCTTGTTTTAATTGAGAAAGTTCCGCAGGATCTTCGTCGGTCACCCACCCGGTATCAACGGCATTCATATAGATGCCGTCTCTGGCAAGATCTTCTGCCGATGTATGGGTCATCATGTTCAGGGCTGCTTTTGCCATATTCGTGTGCGGATGTCTGTCATCTTTCTTGAACCTGAAGAACTTGCCTTCCATGGCCGTCACATTCACAATATGCTTTTGCCCGGTATAATCACGGCGCATAAGAGACACCAATCTATTGCATAATACAAAAGGGGCCACAGCATTGACCAACTGGATTTCAAGCATCTCTGTAGTTTCTATTTCTCCCAGACGTAAACGCCAACTGTTTATCTTCCGCAGGTCCACCTGTTGGAGATCTGCATCCAGCTTCCCTTTTGGAAATATTTCTTGAGAGGCGAGCGAATGATCATGACGGTAAGGGATCTGTGATAATTGAGCAGATTCACGCAGACCTATTCCTGGCCCCTCATCATGCCATGCCGGAGCAAGGACTGAGGTGTTCCCCTGATTGCCCTTGCAGAGCGACGAAAGCTGTTTTTTAAATGCTTCATGATCTCCAAGAAGCTTCTGCGCCTTGTTAGACAAAACCGAGTATCCGTTTTTTTCATTTTCAATAAGATGAGCATAAAAACCCGGAGGCCGCCTCACCGTCTGGGCAGCATTATTT
Source organism: Syntrophus sp. (in: bacteria) (assembly GCA_013824645.1). Taxonomy (GTDB): domain Bacteria; phylum Desulfobacterota; class Syntrophorhabdia; order Syntrophorhabdales; family Syntrophorhabdaceae; genus PNOF01. The sequence goes on from PNOF01000092.1 coordinate 802, forward strand.
ATCAATATGTCGAGCCGCCTGTATTTTTGTTCCACATAACCTGCAAATATTTCAACGCTTGGAATATGCCTCAAATCAAGACCATGGATCTGTAGCCTTTCTCCCCAGACCCCGTAGTCATCTTCCCTGGAATATCTGATTGCCGCATCAACGGGAAATCTGGTTGTCGCAATAACGGTAGCGCCGGCACGCAACATCATGAGAGTTGCCTGATAACCGATCTTTAGCCGTGCGCCGGTAATTAAAGCAACTTGCCCATGAAGAGGCGCTGTCTGAAAACGTTTCCGGTAATTCAGGTCTCCGCATTTTTTGCACATTGTGTCGTAAAAAAAGTGCAGACGGGTGAACTCTTCTTTGCAGATATAGCAATTACGTGGCGAGTTTAATTCTTCGCTTTTATGCCCGGATTCAGATGAACTACATTCAATCTGTGCAGGTGCGGTAAATGTGGCATCAATACGTGCATTGCGAATACCGGTCATATTTCGGGCACGTCTGTTTTTTTCGAAAGTTGCCAGGTTCTCTGTTTTTTTGGCGGCCTTGTTTCTTTTTTTTGCTTCCGCTCTATCGGGACGGGATATTTCACCGGCTACTTTCAGGAGAGCGATCCTCTGTTCTTCCGGAAGATTGGCAAGCTGTCCTGAATCTTTTACAAGCCCTTCAAGTGTGGAAATACATTTTTCAATGTCTCCGGAAAGGTGCTTTGTCTCAATACCGTCTCTATGCTCTTTCATCATCTTATATACCACATCTCATTTTTCAATTGCATTGAGTTTTATGTATGGTGAATTGGCCAACGACTTGCGCGGGAAACTCCATCTGCGCCGCCCTGCATCGCCATGTGCTACGCTATTACCGGTGCTTACGCCTGTGTCCTCCCGCAGGGAGGAGGGTCGCGCCCCCCTCCGACAGCAGAGCTATCGGAGCCTCCCTTTCTCGCCCAGAGATTGGCTATTAGGCTTCCGCGCCAGCAAGGCTCACAGGACAACACATCTGAAGCTTCCCGCGCAAGCCGTTGGCCACTTCAAGCCGGGACAAGTCCCGGCAATAGTCGAGGAATATACGTTTGCCTTCTGCTTCGCAGAGAATAATTATTTTCGTATCTTTCTCGATATTTAAGCACTCTAAGAAACAACGTCCCCATCGACTATAAATGTCGATGTGTTATGAACGCCCTACAAATTTATTTTTAATTTTCTACTAACTATCTATGGTATTTTATTTAAAACTATTAAGTTGTACAACATATTTGTTTTAAATTACTTGACAAGATTTATTTCATGTATTATAATTCATTTATGTTGTACAACAACTATGTTGTATATAGATAATAAAGGGGGGGTGATGGTAATGGCAGATTTTATTGTGGGAAGCGTTGTTACGGAGAAAAGCGATTTCTGGTTCAGGAAGCAATTCCTCAGAGACCTCTGGAGGTCAATAGAAAAGCATAATGTACTTCTTGTAGCACCGCGAAGAATCGGAAAGACAAGCGTTATGTACAGGTTGCTCGATGATCCGAGAGATAATTGGCTTGTAATCCACCTCAATGTGGAAGAACTCAAAACAGCAGGGGATTTTGTTATTAGTCTCTTAGATGCCATCCGAGAGCATCAGCCCAACTATTTTCGGGATACTCTGGCGAAAAGTTGGGATTTCTTGAAAGGACTGCTCTCACGCGTTGAGAAAATAGAAGCCTATGAATTTAAAATTGAACTTCGCAAAGGCGATGATTTTAAGGATAAGTGGAAAGAGCGGGCTACAGAGCTGATTGATCGGATTATCGGCTCAGGGAACAAGGTATTGTTCATTATTGACGAACTTCCCGATATGTTGAATGCCCTGTTCAAGCACTCGCCCGATGAATATGAGACTTTCCTTCACTGGTTCAGAAAAACAAGAGAGCATTCTCTACAAAACAATGTACGTTGGCTCATCGGCGGGTCTGTGAACCTTGTCGCTTCGCTGGACCGGCAGGGCATGGTGAAGTTGATCAATGATCTCAAGCCTGAGCCCTTAACACCTTTTAGCCCTAATGAGGTTGAGGAATTCGTTTCCAGGATGTTCAAGACGAACAGGGTACTATTTGATGAAACTGTAATACCCCGCATATGTGAACTGCTTGGTTCACCAATACCCTATTTTCTTCAGATGCTCACACAAGAGCTATGCCGCAAATGGAAGCGGGACGACCATAAAGAGACAATGACGGCAGCAACGGTCACAGAGGTCTTCAATAAGGCACTCCTGGGAGAAATGGCCCGTGATAAACTCCAGCACTACCGTTCACGCATTAACCTGCATTATTCATCGGAAGAACAGGAGGCGGCATGTTATCTGCTGAATCGGCTTTCCCTCAGTGATAATGGTATTTCACGGAGCACACTTATCCAGTTCTACAGGCAGATCGAAGAGAAAAAGACGGATAGGCGCACCGGCCACAGGCTAAATGAGGCCTTCCAACGATTGCTCATGTACCTCCAGAGTGACTTTTACATCGAAGAAACAAGAGACGGCCATTATGATTTTTCAAGCCGGTTACTCAAGACTTGGTGGAAAAAATATTACGGCTATGAAGCAGGAGATATTTGATATGGACACAACTATTGGACTTTACAGAGGCAATATTACCCCCATGGATAGGCTATTGAATACTACTGTGGGCAGAAAAGAAATGCTTGATGATTTGCTGAAAAAGCTTGCGCGGGACGCAACGAAAAAAGGAGGACAGCATTATCTGTTCATTGGTCCCAGGGGTATCGGAAAGACCCATTTTCTCACCCTTATTCAAAATGCGGTGAATACAAAGAAGGGTCTACAGAAACAGTATACCGTAATACGTTTCCCCGAGGAGAATAACCGCATCCTTTCCTTTGCCGATATGCTCCTTGCCATAACGGAAATCCTTGCAGATGTGACCAATGACAGCGATTTACACCAACTCTACCAATCGGCTTCAGAAATAGAAAAAGATGAAGAGATCATCGATAGGCTGGTTCCAAGACTGAAGCATTACCAGATGCAGACAGGCAAGAGGCTACTCCTCCTCCTTGAGAACCTTGATATCCTGCTGACAGAACAGATTAAACGGGAACGGGATATCCACCGGCTCAGGACCTTTCTCATGGATTCTCCCTGCGCCACCCTTGTGGGTACTTCACCGGTCTATTTCCCCATACTATATAATGAAAAAAGTCCCCTTTATGAATTCTTTGATATCCAAATACTGGATGATCTCACAGAAGAACAGACCGTCGAAATGATACGGAGGAACCTCGAATGGGAAAAGTGCTCTAAAATTATAAAAGACTTCCATGCTTTGATTCCGAAAATACAGGCCCTCCATATAATGACAGGGGGTAATCCTCGCCTCACCATGATGCTCTATGAGCTTGTGGCCCATGACAACCTTGTCGATGTCAAGGTCCAACTCCAGAAACTTCTTGACCAGATATCACCCTTTTACCAGGATCGGCTGAAAGACCTTGCCCCGCAGGAACGGGCCCTTCTGGAGACCATAGCCCTTATGCGCTCGGAACCCCGGACCCCTGCGAATATCTCAACAAAACTGAGGAAGCCACCACAGCAGGTTTCATCGCTTCTCCAACGCATGACCAAGGCGGGCTATCTCACGGTCTCTGATAACCCCGACGATAAACGGTCCCGGATATACCGCATCAAAGAGGGGTTCTTCGACCTCTGGCTTACCATGAGCGAATCGCGTATGCAGAGAAAACGGCTGGAATATCTTGTAGGGTTTTTTGAAATCCGCTTTAGCAACCGGCAGGAGAGAGAGCAAAAGAGGCGGGAACTGTGGCAACATCTTGAAGCACAAAAAGAACCAACTCAGGATAAAAAGAATGATCTTGAAATACTCGATTATCTCTCAGAGCTGGGAGGGGATGACGAACGGTGCCAGAACAAGCTTGAGCTTGCAGTCCACCGGTTAAAAGAAGGGGATATATCAGGGGCCGCTCTATTTCTGGAAGAAGTGGCGCCTATTGTACCTAATAATCTGACATTTCAATGGATCAATGAACAGGCAAACCGCTGGGCAAAGGGGGAGTCTGTAGCAGATGTTACAGAATGGCTTGAGGGTTTAATAGATCTATGGAGGACCAAGCGATCAGGCGATCTGGAAAAGGCAGTGGAAATCGCACACCGACTTGGAAGCGATATCTCGGGAAGGGGGCTCCATAAAATCCGTATAGAGTTACTTAACGATGCACTTCCAGGAACCGGTGATCCACATAAAAGAATCCGTCTCTTTATGGATATGGCAGAGAGTCAGAAAATGGATGGACAACTTGATTCTGCAATTGATTCTCTGCAACAAGTGCTCAATATTTGCAGAGAAATCGGCGATAAGAAGGGTGAAGGAGTGACAATCAACAATATTAGCCAGATCTACGATGCCCGGGGCGACTATGACACTGCCCTGGACTACCTCAAACAATCACTCGCAATATTTCAAGAAATCGGCAATAAAGAAGGTGAAGGCACAACGCTCAACAATATCAGTCAGATCTACCGTGCCCGGGGCGACTATGACACTGCCCTGGACTACCTCAAACAATCACTCGCAATATTTCAAGAAATCGGCAATAAAGAAGGTGAAGGCACAA
>PNOF01000093.1 GCA_013824645.1 Syntrophus sp. (in: bacteria)
CGTCGAATTCATTAAGAAGGATATGGCTGCAGAAGGGGTTAACGCTGTTGTCATTGCTGCTTGCTCACCACGTGTGAATTATGATGTTTTTGATCTTGGTATCCCTTTAGTCGAAAGGGTCAATCTCAGAGAGCAGGTTGTCTGGACTCACCCACCGAATGATGAAGATACACAGATGATGGCTGAAGACTACGTGAGAATGGGTATTTTAAAAATGCAGAAGATGGAAGCTCCAGAACCCTATAAGGTGGAAGATCTCTCCAGAAATGTATTAGTTGTTGGTGGAGGTATTGCCGGACTAACTGCTGCCAATGAAGCAGCCAAGGCAGGCTATGACGTCTTCTTGGTAGAAAAGAACGAGGCTCTTGGTGGCTGGATGACCAAAATTTATAAACAAGTACCTACAAAGCCTCCTTATGAAGATCTGGAAGAGCCAGAGATTAATGATTTGATCAAAGAAGTTCAACAGAATCCAAAGATTAAAATATTCACATCTGCTTTAGTAGAAAAGATTGATGGCGCTCCTGGTATTTATGATGTCACAATAAAACGTAATGGGGGTGTCGAGACTTTCAGAGCCGGAGCGATAGTTGAGGCTGCCGGTACCGTACCATATGATGCAGCAAAAATTGCCCATCTTGGTTTTGGTAAATATTCCAATGTCATCACGAACTATATGATGGAAGAGCAGGCCACAAAAGGAGCAATTGTACGTCCTTCGGATGGGAAACCTGCAAAAAGCGTTGCCTTTATACAGTGTGCAGGACAGAGGGATGAAAATCATTTACCGTACTGTTCAGCAACCTGCTGCACAGAGTCTCTTAAACAGGCAAAATATGTGAGAAATCAGGACTCTGATGCAAAGGTTTTTATCTTTTACAGAGATATGAGAACGCCTGGTCATTATGAATATTTCTATAAGAGCACGCAGAATGATCCGGGTATATTTATGACAAAGGGAGAAGTGAAGGGCATTACAGAAGGTGAGAATCAAAACCTAATAGTTAATGTAGAAAATACTCTCATAGGTGAAAAAATCAATGTGGATGTTGACCTTGTTGTTCTGGCAACGGGCATGGTTCCAGTCACTGCATTAGGGGAAGAGATATTACCTCCTGGCGTAAATCCAGGTGACGAGTTTATCCCCTATGTGATGATTGAAACAGATATCTTAAATCTTGGTTACAGGCAGGGAGGAGAGTTACCTTCTATCGCGCACGGGTATCCTGACTCAAACTTTATCTGTTTTCCTTATGAAACTCGAAGAACAGGTGTGTATTCTGCCGGTACTGTAAGGGCACCTATGGATATAACATTTTCCAAGGAAGATGCTACGGGGGCAGCCCTAAAAGCAATACAGTGTATAGAGTTAACATCAAGGGGTGAAGCTGTGCATCCAAGAGTAGGTGATATATCCTATGCGGACTTCTTCATGCAGAAATGCACCCAGTGCAAGAGATGTACAGAGGAATGTCCCTTGGTGCTATCAATGAAGACGAGAAGGCAAACCCACTTTACAGTCCGACCCGTTGCAGAAGATGTGCAGTTTGTGTAGGTGCATGTCCTGAAAGGATTATCAGCTTCAAGAATTATTCAGTTGATATGATGGAAATATGGTAAAAAACATAGAGGTCCCTGAAGAAGAAGAAGAAAAACCGAGGGCTATAGTGTTTCGCCTGTGAAAATGATGCCTATCCAGCGCTGGATATGGCTGGAATCAGCCGCTTTCAGTATACCCCATTTGTAAGGGTAGTCTCCTTGAGGTGCTTAGGATCGATGAACCTCGTATGGATAGCTGATGCCCTCTCAAAGGGTATTGATGGCATACTCCTTCTGGGATGTCAGTATGGAGAAGACTACCAGTGCCACATGGCAACAGGAAGCCATCTTGCAAAGATCAGATTGTCAAAGGTCTCCGAAACACTGGACAGATTAAAGCTTGAGTCTGGAAGGGTTCAAATGGAACAGGTATCAATCTCGGAATATTATAAGATACCCGAGATATTAAACAACTTCCTTGAAAAGTTAAATGGGTTCGGTCCTAACCCGTATAAAGGATTTTAATTATATTGATGATTTATGATCATTGATTTATGATTGAGGTATTGATAAAATGCTTTTAAAATCTGAAATCTATAATCATAGATCTAAAATTTCATTGTAGGAGGTATGAATGGCAGAGCAACTTATAAAGCCGGATTTGAATTTTGTAAAAGAGATTATCGCCTCTGGAGGCGAGACTCTTAAAAAGTGTTATCAATGTGCAACGTGCTCAGTCGTTTGTAATATCGCACCTGATGACAAACCTTTCCCAAGAAAAGAAATGATCTATGCCCAGTGGGGGTTGAAGGATAAACTTTTAGCTAATCCGGACATATGGCTCTGTCACCAGTGCAGTGACTGTACAGCCTACTGTCCGAGGGGCGCAAAACCCGGTGAGGTTTTAGGAGCTGTCAGAAAAATGGCTATAAAGAATTATTCAAGCCCCAGCTTTTTAGCAAATATAGTGAATGACCCCAAATATCTGTTTGTGCTTTTCGGAATTCCGATAGTAATCTTTCTCGTAATAATAGGGGCTCTTGGTAATTTTAGTTATATCCCGAAGGGCGAGGACGGCGGAATATCCCTTTCAAAGTTCATCCCCCCGCTTTACGTTGACATCGTATTTGTGCCAACCGCGGCATTTGCAGCGTTATGCTTTGTCCTTGCAATCAGAAAATACTGGATTGATATGCGTAAGGGTGTAGATAGTGCCGGAAAAGCAATTAGCAATCTTTATCCGACAATAATGGACATACTTACCCATAAGAATTTCAAGAAATGCGATGTGACAAAAGACAGAACAAATGCACATCTTCTGGTCTTTTATTCCTTTATAGGACTTGCAATAACAACTACAATCGGTGTTTTCTATCTCTATATACTAAAATGGGATGCACCTTACCCGCAGACAAACATTATAAAGCTCATAGGGAATGCGAGCGCTATAGCACTTCTCATTGGAATAACACTTGTTGTTACCAACCGTATAAAAAATAAAGATAAGGCAGGCATTGGAGGCTATTTTGACTGGCTTTTAATATCTATTATATACGGCGTTGTTGCAACAGGAATACTTTCACAGGTCTTAAGGCTTGCTGACATTTCACTGGCATATCCGATGTATTTTTTACATCTGGTGTTTGTATTTGTGCTTTTTGCATATGCACCATTTTCAAAAATGGCACACATGGTATACAGAGCAACAGCAATGGTGTTTGCAAAAGCTACAGAAAGAGATGTTGAGGTTAAATAGTTTTTTAGAATAATCACAAATAGGGGGGAGGTCAATAAAGAAGTTGCTGTATTTTTAACTTTTCACTTTTAGCTCGTAAAGCAAGTTTAAAAAAAGGAGGGAACATGAGTTCAATTATTTTATTTGCTTTAATGTGCGGAGCTGTTGGCATTATATATGCTGGGATGACTGCAATGTGGGTGACAAAGCAGGACGCAGGAAATGCGAAGATGCAGGGGATCTCGAATGCGGTAAAAGAGGGCGCAATGGCGTTCCTCGCACGCGAGTACAAAACGGTCGCTATTGTTGCTGTAATTTTGACGGTGCTTCTGTCTTTCCTCGGGCTCTGGACAGCAATAGGGTTCATCATCGGCACGGTCGGTTCGGCGCTCGCCGGATACATCGGCATGATGGTATCGGTGCGGGCCAACGTGCGCACGGCTCAGGCAGCCCATAAGGGCCTCCAGGCTGCACTCGGCCTTGCTTTTAAGGGCGGCTCGGTGACCGGCGTTATGGTCGTTGGTCTCGGGATTATAGGACTTGCGGGTTTTTATTTTATAGCAAAGTCGGCAGCCCCTGAGACGGCATTCCATGCACTGGTTGGTCTCGGATTCGGATGCTCACTCATGAGCGTGTTTGCCCGTATCGCAGGCGGTATTTATACAAAGGCTGCAGACGTAGGCGCTGACCTCGTCGGCAAGGTTGAGGCAGGTATTCCTGAAGATGATCCCAGAAATCCTGCAGTTATTGCTGATAACGTTGGTGATAACGTTGGCGACTGCGCAGGCATGGCAGCCGACCTTTATGAAACATACACGGTTACGCTCGTTGCAGCAATGCTTCTTGCAAAGACTGTTTTTGGCGCTGAGAGCCCATGGGTGGAATTCCCGATGCTCCTCGGCGGAATATCGATCATCGCTTCCATTATAGGAACATTTGCAGTAAGACTCGGCAAAAGCGGATATATCATGGGTGCCCTCTATAAGGGGCTTGCCGTTGCAGGAATTCTTGCGGCAGTAACATTTTATTTCGTGACAGGCGCGTTTCTGAAAGGCGTAGATGCGACTTCAATGGCCTCTCACCCTTCATTTACACAGATGAACGTTTTCCTTATGGCGATTATCGGCCTTGCATTGACCGGAGTGATCGTGGTTATAACTGAGTACTTCACTGCTTCGAAGTATCCACCGGTGAAACACATTGCACAAGCCAGTTTGACTGGTCACGGCACAAACGTGATCGCCGGCCTCGCGGTCAGCATGAAGTCAACCGCAGCGCCTGTTATAGTTATCGTTGTCTCAATTCTCGGCGCCTATTCACTGGGTGGCGGATTTGCCGGTGATGCGTCAGGCGGTCTTTTTGCTATTGCATTATCAGCGGTTTCGATGCTTTCGATGACAGGCATCGTGGTGGCCATTGACACCTACGGCCCGATCACGGACAACGCAGGCGGTATAGCAGAAATGGCAGGAATGCCTGAAGAGATCCGTAACATCACAGACCCATTGGATGCAGTCGGCAACACCACAAAGGCTGTTACCAAGGGTTATGCTATTGGTTCGGCAGCCCTCGCGGCTCTGGTCCTTTTTGCAGAGTATTCAAGGTCATTCAGCACACAGCTTTATTTTGATCTTTCGAACCCCATGGTTCTGGCTGGTCTCTTCATCGGCGGCCTGCTTCCTTATTATTACGGCTCGCTCCTGATGGAGGCCGTTGGTAAGGCTGCCGGCAGCATCGTTGAGGAAGTGCGCAGGCAGTTCCGTGAGATCCCTGGCATCATGGAAGGCACGGGAAAGCCGGAGTACGGCAAGTGCGTTGACATCGTGACCAAGGGCGCCATCCAGCAGATGATGGTTCCTGCGCTTATCCCAGTTGTTGTTCCTGTTGTTGTAGGTTTGCTGCTTGGCAGAGAGGCACTCGGAGGCGTACTTATTGGAAGTATCCTTACCGGACTCTTCCAGGCTATTGCGATGACAAGCGGCGGCGGCGCATGGGACAACGCCAAGAAATCCTTTGAAGAGGGCGTTACTGATTCCAAAGGTGTCGTTCATAAGAAGGGCAGCGACGGACATAAAGCCTCTGTCACAGGCGACACTGTCGGCGACCCGTATAAAGACACAGCAGGACCGGCAA
>PNOF01000094.1 GCA_013824645.1 Syntrophus sp. (in: bacteria)
TAATACAATATACCGATATTCTCGAAGCTCCAAACCCCCAAGGACACCAGCCGAATATAAATCAGCCTGCTTTCTTGCAGACTCGGCAATTTTAGCGAATTCTGATTCAACTTTTTTCCACTCCGTTAAAACCAAAGCATCTGCAGACGCTATACTTTCAGAGGTTCTTTCTACCGGTTCTCCAAATACTAAATCTGTGCTTGCCCCCAGGCCTGTCACTTTAAAGGCCCAAATTCCGTGTAGGAGCAAGTGAGCACCTCCAAGGCGTTCACAATGAAGTTCGCCATTCTTGAAAGCTTGTTGCCACTGGTCTCTTATGTTTTTATCTGCTACTATGCTTTGTTGTAAATGAATAAAGGCGCGTTCTGATCGTTTCCTTGCTTGAAATGAAAAGTCAGCGATAAAATATTCAAATTCTGCCTTGAGCCAAGAGAGGCTTGTCAGGTAAAACTTCATACCATCTAAACCATTTAGAGGGTTACCAGAAAATTTCGGACCTATTTTGCCAATGAATGAAAATAGAGCTCTTTCGGCAGATTGTGGCAATAAAGAATTGTTACGATCATAATATTTCTTAATTTCGGAATATATCTCCAAAGCTTGTTCGATAAGGTGAGTTCCAACACCATAGGCATCGTTTGAATTAACACGGAGAATTTGCACAAAAAAACTCCCAGAAGAGATTAGCCCTTCAATTCTACCGCCTATTGCACACCATTCATCTCGCCAGTTCATTATTGTATTATCCACTTAACAGCAAACTCACAGGTGCCTGCTTTTTGGCGTCCTGTGAAGTGTGAGGTTATGCTTTTTAATAACCACGTTTTTTATCATATACGTCTGTTGCAAACTTACAAAAATCGCTCCATTTACTAAAGTCATACCACCATATGAATCGCATATCTTCAATGCCTGACTTCTTCAATTCTTTGGTTAACTTCGAAAGCATTTTAAACAACAAGTTATTTTTAGGTGAATCTGCATATTCCCAGTCTTTTAGCATCTCCTCAGACGCATCAGAAGCACCAGAGCGGTAAACAGGATGCCCCAAATCTGCATTATGAAATCCAGTGCCATCCCCTTTTTCAATTAAGCTCTTAAGACCTTGATAGATATATTGTTTTTCAAAGATATCAGCGAAATCTGTTTTTACTTTCTTTTGAGGCAAGGCTCGTCTTTTGCCGAGTTTAGGTTTTTCTGTCTTGGTTTTATTTAGCAATCGGTAATATAAATCATCGTAACCTTCGGGAGTGCTCACACAATAAAACGTTGCTCCCTTTAAGGGTGTTGGAATATGGCATTGATGTGAAACATCAAATATGCAGGGGATAAACTTGGTGTTTGAGGTTCCGGAGTTATAGATGTAGTTGTAAATGAGACTTCCCTCCCATGTCACACCAAGGCCCTTGCCACTTTCTTCTTCTCCCATCACCCTTTTATAATAGGTCTCAGTGATAATCATGAGAACATAGTTCGCATCCCGTATTTTTTTATCCATCCAACGAGGCCAACCCCCTGGTGGAGATTTTTCGTATTGATCCAGTACGCAATCTATTCCTGCAGAACGCAACTTATTTGATAGGTCTAAAACACGTTTTGCGTGTTCCACATTATCATGACTATAGCTTATAAAGACTTCGCCTGAATTATTTTCCACAGAACTTATTCCTCGAAATAGGGCATAACAATTAATATACGAACTTCGATTTTTCCGATATTTTGGATATCATCTCAACATAGGTGATTTCCCTCATATCGGAGATTAATTTATGATTCCGATTGAATACACATGTATACTACTTCGTATAATCTGTTAATAAGCGGTAAATGCGAACTTCGTAAAACCTGGTAAATTTGTCCAAAGTTTTGGCGGTATCTTCACATGTAAAAAGACCCCGTATTTTGTGAAAAACGGAGTCTTGTCAGCCAATCCACATTATCCTCCAGTACAATAATACAGGATGGAACCTATTTAACGGCTACTTATATTTTGAATTACTATATCACCATTTACGTTTCAAATCTACTATATCAATGCAATTTATCAATCCACTGCTTTCAGGAAGCTATACGTAACTAAGGGAGACTGAAACCGTCCGCTCAGCCGTCGCACCTTTTATACGTAAACCTGCATTTCCCGCGAACATTACCTCTTGTTGAACTTTACCTGTCGCCTCCAATGGCTCCCGGCCAGATGTAATAGAAACCCGTTGCCAGATTAAGGCTCTCCGGCAGTTCGATGTTGATTAAAGATAACCTTGAGTCTTCAGTTGCGACCCCTGCGATACTGTATAGATTATCATCGGGATGCTCAGCGCGACGATACAACACGACCCGGGCATCACCCGGAAGGCCGGCCAACAGCTTCGTCTCTTTGACGGCATCGCTTAGATAACCTATCTTGTCTATCAGGCCCAGTTTCAACGCCTCCTCAGCGAGGAACAACCGGGCTGTGGACATCTCTGCCAGTGCCTGCGGATCCAGTTTGCGATGCTTCTTGACGAGAGATGTAAAACGCTCGCCAAGATGGTTAATAGTTATCTGGAAGAGCTTCTGCTCTTCTTCCGTGCTCTCCCGGAAAGGCGATCCCATATCTTTGTTCTTGCCGTACTTCTTCACATCCACGCCAAGGCCAAGTTTGTCCATCAGGCCCATGACCTTGGGCTGCAGAAAAATTACACCCACCGAACCCGTCAAGCTGGTCGGATGGGCCATGATCATATCGGCCGGCAGAGACATGTAGTACCCACCGGAAGCCGCCATATCCATCATGCAAACGATGACCTTTACGTTGGTCCGCTCTTTGTAAGATAAAATTTCGTGATACAGAAGGTCACTGGCTATAATCGTACCGCCCGGTGAATTGATCTTGAATAAAACCGCCTTGATGCGCTTGTCCTTCTCGGCCTTCTTCAATTGCGCGACAATCTGCTCAACCATGCTCGGAGAGGAGCTGAGCAGACCCTTTTTGGGATTGTCTGAAATCGTGCCCCTGACGGGTACCAGCAGAATTTTATCACCGCCACTGCCCTCGATAGTGAATTCCTTGAGAGGATCTGTAGCGTCGGTGAAAAGCTTGACCTGGGGGCCGGCACAAGCAGTGAGCAGAGACAAGACCAGCATACCTGCAATAAAACAAAATCTTTTCATTTACCTCCTCCTATGTGACTGTGTTTTCAATTTCTTCTTTCTCCCGGGCCAAAACATATCAGAGGTGCTTAAAAAAACATATCAATGATTATCGCACTGCGTGAACGCGGTCTATGAAAATATGACATCCGAATTTACTGTGGAGAAAGACCTTCAGGGATTCCCAAGCGCGGCATCTCAGATGACGTAGAAGCTTTCGATCATAGAGAAACCGGCGCTATTCAACGAGCAGGAACGCGTAACGGTTCATCGCTTGCGAGTATTCCGTAAGAACCTCAATGGGAAAACCGACCTTGTGGACGGTTGCAAAAACATCGATCGCCATGGATTCGGGGGAGGGCCGAGCCGACCGAGGATTCTTGCAAGTTCCCCTGGTTTCCGAGCAGTCGGTGCAGAGATAGCAACTATCGCAACACAGGAGAAATGCTTTGTAATGGCCCGCCAGGAAGAGCGCCCTCTCCAATTTCAGAAGTTCCTGGTTAACCCCTCTTGTCCAGGCATGCCGGTCTTCAGGCTTATCCACCGTATGCGCAAAATGGAAGATCACCACTGCACAGTATTCGGCAAAGAGCTGCCGAACCTCTGCAACAGAAGGGACATTCGGGGGACAGGTTGCATTATGGCCGTAATTGCCGCAGCCGAACATGCACTTCGTTCGCACCCATTGGGAGACGACCACCTCTCCGGACTCCACCCACTTAAAATCCGTGTAGCCGTGTTTATGAAACAGCACCTCCAATTCCTTACGGTCCTTCATGGGATGCAACTCCTTTCTTGTAGGTTTTTCTTCATGACGCGCTCAGTTTAATAGGTGCCATGCGGAGAATATGTGTCCTTTTTCAATCTGGAAAAAGTTTCTCGAATTCCCTGGGGTTTACAATGTTTATACCCTCGTAATTCTTCAGAACCAGTAAGTCTTCATCCCCGGTAACCACGTAATCTGCAACCGCATCCCTGGCGCAGGCCAGAATCAAGTCGTCATCCGAATCTCTGCAAATGGGCGTAATCGAATCAGTTCGTCCGTGAATTTCCAGCGCCGCCTCAGAAAGAATAATCAGTGCTTCGGACGTTTCATGAGGAGAGGTGGCAAACTTTTTCTTAAGGACACGCTTAAATTCCTGAAGTATGCCATCGCATAAAATCAGGTCGAAATCCCGCCTGCGTGCCCGGATCAGGAGCTTGGCACAGATTCCCTCCGTCAGGAAGGCGGCGACAAGGACGTTCGTATCGAAGACCGCTTTCACGATATCGCCTTAAAGACATCCTCTTCGGTAACAACACCGGCCGCCTTCGCCTTGGCGGACAGTTTCTTCTTTATATTGCGGAACTTCGTCTCCCACAGAAACAATCCCAGGGATTCTTTTACAATGTCGCTCTTATTCCTGCCTGTTGCTTTGGCAATGGCATCAAGTTCCGCCGCCACTTTCTCCGGCAAGCTTACCGATAAAACGGTTCTCATGTTTTTCACCTCCTGCACTACAATACACTACATACATGATGACATCAAGTAGATTCTTTCAGCAGTGAGCGTCAGCAATTATTCATCGTTTGTCTCGGCGAACTGTATTCATGAACAGAAAATAAGCTTCTAATATTTGGGGGTGATTATGAAAGGGGTTCATGTTAGAATAACATACCCGTCCCAAGTATCCCGTTTAGGGCGGCGGGACGCTGTGCAGGGTGAAAAGGGATATGAGCGCTGATGACGCAGATCTTCAAAGCCCGCAGTGCGTGGACCCGATGAGTGAGGAGATGACGCGATGAGAGTCTTGTGCCTGATTCTGGGGATTCTCCTGTTGCCGGTTTCGTCTCCGGCGGCGCAGGATTTCCGATTTCCGGACATGCCCGGCTGGAAGCAGTCTGGCGATGTCCAGACCTTCAGCCCCAAAACCCTTTACGAATACATCAACGGCGCCGCTGATCTTTACCTCGCCTCCGATTTCGAGGAGTTGACAGTGGCCGAATACGTCAATGACAAGAAGGCCTCGGTCATTGTGGAGGCGTACCGCCACCGAACGCCCCGGGACGCCTTCGGCATCTACAGCCAGGAACGACTCCCGGACGGT
>PNOF01000095.1 GCA_013824645.1 Syntrophus sp. (in: bacteria)
GACGGGACTATCAGAAAGATTAAAAAAACTAATACCGATACACTTAGCATTAAGAATCTACATTTCTTCATTCTTTTTTACCTCCTTTATAAGTAATTTCTTGCCTATTGAGTTTACTGGGAAAATAAAACTGCCAGAGGGAATAGACGAGAGTGACCTTCATTCGACCGTCTCTCTGCTCGCTCTTACTCGTCAGGCGAATGATTGGATTAAGCGATTCATCGTAGAGAGTGCCGCAGCCAAAGATCGAACGGAAGTTTTTTGCATGCGGCAACCCGCATATCCAACGAGGGGTGTCGTGACTCCTGTCAAGAAACGGACTCCCCAAAGAAGTCGATGCATCGACAAACGAGAGTTGTGCAACGTACGGATATATCGTTAGCATTCTTTACGTTTCCGCAATTCCTAATAACATATAGAAAAAACAGGATCTGCCATGGGTCGTTATCACGATAAGAGAAATAAGGTTTCTTTTGACGGAGTCCACATATATGGCTTCTGCTCTTCTCGTAATGCTTAAGCAGTGGCTTATGTGTCCAAGCACTTATGCCGAACCCTTACAAAGTTTTTCAGCTGTTTTCGGACATATCAAAAGAATTCCCGCTTCGGTTCCTCCCTTCGAGACCCTATCAGCAACACTCCCCATAATTCCGGGATAGGACCCGGATCTTCCACAGGTAGACATGACTATGAGACTAACATCATTTTCTCTTGCATAATCAATTATCAGGGTTGCTGCACGCTCTCCTATGCCGGTATCCCATGAAGTTTTTATCCCTCTTGAGTTTAACTCCCCAGCCACTTTAGAAAGATATCTCTCCACCACAGCCTTTTGCTTGTCATCAACCTCGCAAACGGTGCAAATACCTACTGTCGGCTCTATATCCGTATAGACAGTAGCATAATTGATGGCATGGAAAAGGATTACGTCGGCATGAAATTGCTCTGCCAATCCCTCGGCAGGACCCAACGCATTTTCGGCTAACTTAGATCCATCTAAAGGCACAAGTATTTTTTTAAACATGAAACCTCCTCCTTTCCAAGAAACAAGAATGTATTGATGGTGTAGTCCTCTCTTATAAATAATGCCAATGGGCCCCCTCCCACAATCACCCCCTCAGCAGTTAGAAAAACAGCAAGCTACCTTCCTTCACCTTTTATTCTATGGATTGAGTCATGAGAAAATATCAATTCCATAGTTATTCTTTTGTTAAAAATGTTAGGATAGTTCCGATCATCATAAACCCTGCAATAGTTGCAAAAACAATTACCCAGCTTCCTGTTAATGTTAAAATACCACCAATTAATACTCCCTGAACGCCTGCGCCAAAATAATTAAAGAGATTGAGTGTTCCCACTGCAGTTCCGGCCATTTTTCTCCCTCCAAAGTCACAGGCGGCTGTAAATAGCACTCCATTGATACCGAGCACAAAAAAGCCAGCGAGAACTTGTAAACCGATTGCCAAGGGAATGCCCATTACCTTTATGGGAACGAAAGACATCAGAAGCAAAACTGCTATACAGCCGATGAAAAAGGTACAGATCATCTGAAACCTTTTAGCCTTAAAAAATGTGTCAGATATCCACCCAGCGATTGCAGGACCGAACATCATACCAAAAGGTAATGCAAAGGTCATAAGCGGCACATCCTTCAATTTAATCCCTGCGGTCTCGGCGTAAAACAGGGGGATCCACGTTAGAAGACCAAATCTTCCAATGTAGACGGAAAAAGAGGCTATACATAGAAACATAAATTTCCAATTTTTGAATAAGAGCCCCCAAGCTTTGAGGCCTTTTATTTCTTCATCTTTTAGACTCTCGGCTTTGGCTGAAATACTATCCGTCATAAGCTCTTTATATACGGGGAAACCAGCGTCTGATGGCTTGTTTTTAACTGCGAAAAAAAGAGCAATTGTTGAAGGGAGAGTGAATATGAGAAGCGGCCATATAAAAGCAGCGCGCCAACCATAATTAGCTACTGTATACCCTGTTATTGCCCACGCCACCAATGAAGAAATCCCCATCGATGTCCCATAAATACCCGTTGCAAATCCTCTTCTGGCCTTGGGATACCACTGGGTGATCAACATATTTGTTGGTGCATAAACCAGCCCCTGCACAAAACCATTAACCGTAAAGAAAGTAAATACCCCTGTAAATGTGCCTTGGATGGCGGTAATGATGTTTAAGATCGTAGTCCCAATCCCTCCGAACTGCTGCATCAACCGGTTACCAAATATTTCACCAAAACGGCCTGACAAAAAGGTTGATAAGGCATACGACCACAACAACCCTGTTGCAACCATTCCGGCTTGCATTTTTGTAATGCCTAAATCCTTTATTATCCATGGCATACACACGCCCCAGTTTAAACGCCCCAGATAATAAAAACTGTACCAGATTGAAGAGGCTATGACAATTCGCCAGAATCTAAAACGGTTGTAAGCCAATTGTTGATCTGGTGTTAACCCTAATCCCTCAAATTCAGGCCATTTTGAGGCTTGCGAGATAGGTGTATTCATTTTTCTTCTCCTCTCTATGAATTTCCCCATTTCCCCGCCTGCGGGCGCTCTGAGACCAACCCGCGGGCGAGGAGGTCAAAGTTGGATAATCATCTCAAACCGGGGATTTTACGCCCAGGCGCTTTGCATAGTAGGGAATCGTTCTCTTGATTCCTTCCCGCAGGTCAACTTTCGGTTCCCAGTCCAGGATCTTCTTGGCATTGGTATTGTCCGCTTTGGTGTGCACTTTCACTTCCCCCGTTCTCAGGGGCACATACTTGATCTTTGATTTGCTCCCCGCGATTTCAATGATCATCTCGGCCACTCTCTTCACGGGGGTATTGATCCCCGTTCCGATATCCATGATCTGGCCGATGGCGGCGTCCCGGGGAGCTCTCATGATTGCCTCAACCACATCGTCAATAAAGACGAAGTCCGAAGACTGTTCTCCATCTCCCATGACGGGAAGGTCCTCATTCTTTAGGGCAGCCTCGATGAATGTGGCCATCATCTTCCTTCCCTCACCCGGCTTATAGGAATTCGCCTCCAGAACGGCTCTTTCCCTCGGGCCGTAACAGTTGGCGATGTTGAACCCAATGGTGGGAAGACCATATATAGCATTATACATCTGCGTGAATTGCGTACTTGCCGTTTTTGTGATGATATAAGGGGTCATCCATACTGACAGAGCGGGCCTAGGGGGGTAGATATAATATTTCACCCCGGCATCCAAAGCTGCCTGGCAGGCATTGATCGTTCCGATGACGTTGACTTCGGTTGTGACGACTTCCTGTTTAAACCGTGAACTGGTCCCCATGAGGGCCGCAAAATGATAAAAGATCTCTGCCCCTTTGGCTATCTCTGTCACGGCTTTTGCATCCCGGATATCGCCCAGAACAAACCTGACATTCTTTTTTTCATTCAGGAGTGCTTGAGTCTCCGGGTACATATCATGCTGCTGGTTGTTGTCGAAGAGGACCACTTCATCTCCCATGTCGGCATGTCGCTCAGCAACATTAGACATGAGGAGCCCTGTACCACCGGTCAATACCACTTTTCTTCCTTTCATGTTTGCCTCCTTTGGTTTTGAAAAATCTGTTTTGTTAGACGAATAGACTGGGAGTCCCGCGTTGCACCTTCTTTCCCCGGATCTCGGAATGAGCGCGGGGTCTTATGATCCCGAAACCGCTAAATACACATTGACTATTAACGGGTTCTATTTTAGATTATACTCGATAATAAATATTTTTATATTTATGTTGATCATGGTTATGAAATTACGGAAGATGGACAGCGAAGTCCAATCAATAATTGTTATGGGCCGATAACGATATCTTGTGGGGGGTAAAACCTTTGGATATCCATCAATTAAAGACATTCATCACCCTGGCGAAAACAAGCCATTTCAGTCGTGCAGCCGAGCAGCTGTTTCTCACTCAACCTGCGGTCAGCAACCACATCAAAGCCTTGGAGGAATATTATCAGGTTACTCTGTTTCAGAAGATCGATCAGAAATATGTGATGACTGAACCCGGAAAGATTATGTATGGGTATGCAGAAAGGGTATTCAACTTACTCAATGAAGCCAAGAGATCTTTGGACGGATTCAACCGGCTGGATTTCGGTAGTCTCTTTATCGGGGCAAGTAGTAACATCGGGGTCTATGTACTTCCGAAATTGCTGGGGGAATTCAAGAGCCGGCACCCTAAAATAGAGATCCAGGTATCCATCGGCCCCACCTATCTCATCGAGTCAAAGATGTTGGCCAACGAGATTGACATCGGCATTGTGGAGGCCCCTACCCGAAGTACCGAGATCGTTCACTTACTCCACTGGGAGGAGAAGCTTTCTCTCATTGTGTCCCCCCGTCACCCCTGGTCTAACGCGAATAAAATCGATCCGACCCAACTTTCAGACGTACCATTTATTGTGGGTGAAAAGGGTTCAGGGACGAAAAAGGTGATGGCGGATGCTCTTGGTGAAGTTGTGAATAAGCTCCGGGTATTATTGGAATTAGGCAGTACAGAGGCGGTAAAAAAAGCCGTGGAGGAAAACCTCGGGGTATCCGTGGTTATGGATTGTTCGGTGACGCGGGAACTGAAGCAAAAGACCTTAAAGGCCGTTGTCATTTCCGAAACGGATTTGAAAAAACGGATCAATGTTATTCATTTGAAAGGAAAATACTTAACGCCTGCGTTTAATGAATTTGTGAGATTCCTGCATCGCACCTATCCTGCCTAATTGTTGGCTGTAATTTGAGACGCTTATGAAGAATGCTATCGTATACTACACCCATCAAGTCCCGAGAGAAGGCTTGGAGCTTCTAACGCCTCATGTTTCAATTGTTGAAAACACGACACAAGCCCCCCCTACAAAAGAAGAGGTGATTCGGGCTTCAAAGAATGCCCATGCGATCTGTTGGTTCGTTCCTGATATCATTGATGAAGAGATTATTTTGTCATGCCCGAATCTTCGCATTTTGGCCGGATTTGCAAGAGGACATGACAACATTGATGTCCCGACGGCGACCTCGCGGAACATCTGGGTGACGGTTGCTCCTGATACGATATTGGAACCCGCGGCTGACCTGACTTGGGGGCTCATTCTCTCGATTGCCCGCAGGATCACTCAGGGTGACCGCTTCATCCGCTCGAGCAAG
>PNOF01000096.1 GCA_013824645.1 Syntrophus sp. (in: bacteria)
ACGCCACATAAAGAAATTCCCCTTGTATTTTCATCAAGCATGACCAGATTGTCCTACTCAGATCTTAATGTTTGCAGTGATAAAGCACGCTTAAGAGCAACAGAGAAAAGGAGGTATTTATGAAAAAACATGCGTTGGCGCTACTTTTATCGGTTCCCTTGTATTTTGTCATCTCAGGCGACCTTGGGGCTGCTGAGCCCAAAGGGGCAAAGGCGCTCTTCTTCAGCGGGGAAGGGACGACTGTAGCCCGGACCCCTGTTGTACCGATGTCTGCACCGACAAGACAGGCGGAACTTAAACGCAGATAACTGCACTCAGTAGGAATATGTTTATGAAACAGATCCGGATATGTGCAATGCTTGTTGCCCTATGTATGATTCTGCCGCTTGTGTCCTATGCTTAGGGGCACCGGCACTCAAAACGCGCTGAAATCACTGTGTTGAACGATACGGACACCCAAGTATCGTTTCGCATAACGACCGAAAAATATGGCAGGTTACGATGGACTTACAAACCAGGCCACCAAGGTGTTCTTAGTAATGGCCCTGATAAAATAAGGTTGAGAGTGGGTGATGACGACATGATCGAAATCGCAGATTGGGGAAAAACAACCATCCGGGATGTCGCGGAATATCGTGACGGGGCGTGGTATCTCAGTATCCATAATGCACACCGTATACTGCGCCCCAGGTAACTGACAGCAGATACGTACGATTTCCAACCTGCCCTCATTATTCATCGGATGATAGCCATTTGGTATGAAGCCCATTTTTCTTTTGTTTATTACTGGAAGCTCTCCAGTCTCTTTTGTCGTGTCGGGTGTTGCAGTTTTCTCAAGGCTTTGGCCTCAATCTGACGGATACGTTCGCGGGTAAGTCCAAAGACATCACCCACTTCTTCCAGAGTATAATCGGTATTCTCGCCGATGCCGAACCTCATCCTGACAACCTTCTCTTCTCTCGGGGTAAGGGTGGATAATACCTTGCTTATCTCTTCCTTGAGTGAGGTACCTACGAGCTCTGTAAAAGGAGAAGAGGCTTTTGTGTCTGCAATAAAATCACCGAGTTTGGATTCATCATCTCCGATAGGGGTTTCGATTGATATTGTTCCATTGGTAACCTTCATTATCTTTCTGACTTTCTCAAGGGGAAGTCCGGCTTTTAATGAAATTTCTTCGAGGTTTGGTTCTCTCCCAAGTTCCTGGAAAAGGGATGTGGTCACCTTGCTGATCTTATTTGTTGTTTCAAGTATATGGACCGGCACCCTGATAGTCCGTGCGTAATCAGCGATTGCCCTCGTTATGGCCTGTCTGATCCACCACGTTGAGTATGTTGAGAACTTGTAGCCTTTATGATAGTCATATTTATCCGCAGCCTTCATGAGTCCCATATTCCCTTCCTGGATAAGGTCGAGAAAGGAAAGACCTCTGTTCATATATCTCTTGGCAATATTAATGACGAGTCTCAGATTTGCCTGAACGAGCCTGTTCTTGACAACCTTCAGTTTGTTATCAATTTCAATGAGTTCCCTTAATTTCTGTTTTACATTCCTTGCCTCGCCATCATCCATGAACTTTATCTGTCGAGCGATATTCCTGATGATTTCCACGAGAACCTTCTTGTTGAGTTTGAGGTTAAGCAGAATTTCTTCTGTCTTGCTCTCGATCGTCTTCAGATTTTTCTCAAGCTCCTTTCTGTGTAATTCATCCATTCCAGGCTGCTTTATTTTTATTTCTTCTTTCTTATCGTGAAGGCTTTTTATATTTTTAATGGATGATATGGTTTTCTTTGTATGCTTATCCTCATCTTTTTGTGTCGAGTTCGCTTCATCGATACTGTTGATCACATCGGCTATGTTTACGCTCCCTTCATTCAGTTGCTGACCTATTTCCAGGAGCTCGTCCACTGCCTGGGGTAGCTCAAACAGGATGTTTTTTGCCGTTCTTTCACCTTCTTCAATCTTTATTGCTATCTGGTATTCTTCATCTGGCGTAAGGAGTGATACGTGCCCTATATCCTTTAAATAGGACCATACTATGTTATCGGTTTTTTCTGAAGGTAACTTTTCAGCCTCTCCCCAGTCTGCGCTTTCTTCATGGTGTAATTCAACCTTCTCTTTTATTGTGTCAACGATGTCGATATCAGATTCTGAAAGAAAGTCAAATGCATCTTCGGGAGAAAAAATATTCCGAGGGAGAAAATCGCTGGCTTCATCGGACGAAAGATAACCCTGCTCCATCCCTATGTCCACCAGGTGTTTTACTGCAGTAGAATTTTTTATTGTCATTCTCAACTCCAAAAGTAAAAATGCCCTTTTGCTGGAAAAGGGCATTCAAGTTTACATACCTGATTTAGTAATTTGTAGTATAGCATCTCTTGTTGCCTTGCGTCAATGTTGTTTAACCGGATGCACCACCTGTCTTTTCTCAGAAAGGTTGATACCAACAGAATTTCTTATAGAGCTGAATGATTCAGTTCTTGCCGGTACCTCTCCTGAATGCCTGTATTGTCTTCTGAATAACCAGAAGTGACTATTCCTTTTCATAGATATTTATGGTATTCAAAACTATATCCGATAGGAGGGACGAATGAAAAAGATTCTGTGTGCATTGATTGTGCTTTTTATGGGTATATCAACACTTGTGTTTGCTAAAACAGAGAAAACGATAAATGAAAAAAACGAATATGGTGGAAAAACACTCATGGTTACTTATTCACCGGGAGATGAGGAGTATAAACATGGTAAATCGAAGGATATTTCATATTTTGATAGCAATGGGAAGATAGAGAAAGAGTCTTGTTATGACACCAACGGGAAGGTGGTGAAATGTCCTTGAGGTAGTCCCTTGTATTTTTCTCAGATCCCTATAGAGAATCATATAATTACCGAAGGAACTGTATTTTTTTGCAAAGCGGGGGGCAGACGCGCTGTTACTTAAAATTCCTCTCATGGGGGAGTCTGTTCCACAACTTATCCGGCACATTGGTGAGCGTCTCCTGAGGATACCTCGGATTGCCCGCATATTTTTCGAGGTTCGAATCCACCACATAAATGCGGTTTTCGAGGGGGGAATACCGCGCCTCCTCTCCGGAAAGATAATAGTTGTATTTATCCATGGCCCTGTCCCAGTTTGCGGTATGGGAGCGGAGCCCCTGAATGACCACATCTCCTGTTTGCGACATGGTCCTCGAAGCCTGGCCGAGACGGTCAAGGTTTTCACGGAGCCGCCCCATGATTTCTTGCTGATTAGGACTCATTGACGCGGCTATGGCATAGAGAACGGTGCTGTTTCTCTCGAACAACTCGGGGACCGCGAAGAATCCCAAGGTGCTGACGAAACCCCCTCCTTTCGGGAGCGTTGCGGCATTGATCATTATCCAGAAAAGAACCTTCTGCCCGTTTCCCTGGGTTGTCTCGCCGATAAAGTTCTCCGCCTTTGATGAGTATCCCTGTGACTGCGAAAACCTCATCACGTCATGGTTCGCCTCTCTCTTGTGGATGACCGTTCCACTGGAGCGGTAAAAGGGTAAAAGCGCTTTCATCAAATAGGTGTAGGGATCACGTGTCTTGGGCTGGGCATCATTGGTGGCGGTGACACCCATCTTTTCGCCGGGCGGTGTTGCCATAAGAGAGTAGTTGCCTCCTCCCACAGTCCAGTCCGGCGGTACCGCAAGATACATCGTCCTATCAGCGCTCAATTTTACCGTCAGCTTGCTGATATCGATCGTTGGAGAGACAGCTTTGTGCGGGGGTACCCTGTCGTTACTTGTTCCAGTATAAAATGCGAGAGGCGAGAGCTTGAGATTTTTCAATACGTTCCTCAGAATGGCATGGCTACTATCGAACCTGGAGGCTGGCGCTTCATAGCCGCAAAAGATCCCTCTGCCCCCTTCAATACTCACGAGATAAAAACCTGTCATCACCTCTCGTGTGGTCTTGTTTGTGTAACGGATAGCCACCTCGGCAACGGTGTTGGTCCTGTTCGATCGTCTCTCCTCTATTTTCAGATCAGGGTGCTCAATTTGGATCTGATCATGCATGAAGCGGATAAAGGATACTGCATCCATTTTTGGGTGTGCCCTGAGAATAGGAAGAAGAAAAACGCCTGTTGAGCTTTCCCGTGACTGTCTCAAAAAGATAATGCCATTTACCACAGAGACATCCCAGTTCTTCGGTTTAGATAGCGTGATGCCCAGTTGCGGGTTACTGTACTGTTCATAACCCGCAATCTGTCCCGAATCCCCTGTGGCTGCAAAAACGCGGCTTCCGCTAAGTTGATCCAGGAGAATTCCTGCTGCAATGATGGTGAGACAAATTGCTGCAAAGACGCCATTTTTTTTCATCTCTGCCCTCCGCCTATTCCATTTTCCCGCTCCGTCGACCTGTTGTCAAGGGTTTTCCGGGAAGGAGCCCTCTGTGCCAATATATATGAGACACTTTTCGGAGAGCAGAACATTATCGCTTGAAGCTGCTCCAGCCACCGTAAAGCTTTATCTTTGCTTCATTTCTGTTTTGCCCGTGCCGGTTTTTCCGTTCCAATTTTTTCATTATATTTGTCCTTAATATCACCGCGAGCGATTCCCTTCAATGCGGTCGTAACGGGCAGAATATACTTTATGATTGATCAGGTGCGCAACGAGAATGCAGGCAAGAAGGATAGCAATGAAACTGATCGCCTTGGCAACGCCGGGATGAACGTCCGTCCAGAAAAAGTCTTTATTCGACATTTTTGTTTGCCATAATGGGTCATTATTCGACATTTTTGCCGGAATCAAGTGAGATAAGCCATTACTTGTTGCAATAGATCCATAGTAGAAGGGCATGGAATCCAGAGAGGCACAGCCATATCCGTAGGCATTGATATTGCATAAAGTTTATATCTTAATCGCCTTATTCTACTGTTATCATGCCGGACTTGATCCGTAATAACAACGCACGGGACAATTACGAGACGGTTAATACCGCGCAAGGAGGTTAAAAAGGATCATGACAGATGAAATACATCCGGATGCCAAAGGTATCCTTTACGTTCGAGGTTGAGAATGGCGATAAACAATTTCATTAAAATAGAACAGCTTGT
>PNOF01000097.1 GCA_013824645.1 Syntrophus sp. (in: bacteria)
CTTTTATCTTTTCTCCTGTACCGAGGCGCCTGTGTCTAAGCAAAAACTCAAGACCTTCCCAGGTTGCCGATGGTCGCACTTATGACAATTCCGATGTTGTCATTGCGGAAAGTCAATTTTTTCCATCCTTTATCTATGATGTCTTCAGGGGGTGTGTCCTTCGGAGACAGCACAATCTCCATCGCCCAGTAATCTATGAGGGTAATAAATTCCCTGAAGAAACTATTCCCCACGAGCCCGTCAAGTGATTCAAAACCTCGCGGCTCTTCGGTGACATAGACATTCTCCAAATCAAGGCCAGCAATACTTACGTTCATAACACGGAACCGTTTTGTTCTATTTATGAAGCCCATGGCCCCGGAGAAGAAGCCAGATTCACCTATGGCCACCAAGTTGAGTTCCTTGATCTTTGAAGAATTGATCTGGAAGGCTGCATAATGACAACATTAGCCGGATCACAGCGATCGGCTGTATGTATTTGAACAGACAACATCCGTGTTCTGTCCCTTGCCCGAGTGACAGCCTAGCTGGATGGAGGTTTTCTCCAAGCCGCTTAACTTTGATTGCGCCGGGATAAGGGTACCGAAATATATTCTAGAGCTGTCGAATTACGGCAAGCTGCTTGTCAAAGAACGACTTTGGCTACTCAGTAAATCTCTATAGATGTTTGGTGCAGACGCTTTTAGCGTTCTGACTCTCTCGACGGAAGACGGAAGACACAACCATAGGGTCGTTTGTCAAGGCTTCATTAAATTTCTGGTTCATCAGGCAGCTGAGCACCATGCCATACCGCCACCACCCAAACATCATTATCCTTAACCTTGTAGAAAAAACGATAGGGCTTTACAATGACTTCACGAAAAGGAAGTTCAGGAAACTCTGGAAGCGGCCTTCCCGACTCGGGAAACTTCTTGAGCCGGGATAGAGCTTTCTCTGCTTTTTGACGAAAAGATAATGCAGCAGAAGGTCTGTCTCGGTGTATATACGCAATGGCATCAAGAAACTGGCGGCGGCCTGTGGGCGTTAATAATATTTTCAAAGTTTTGCAGCCTCAAGATAAAGGTCGGCCTCTCTCAACACTTCGTCGAGTTCATAACCAGTTCCCGCCGCTATTTCTTTCTCGCCTCTGGCGAGCAGGTGTAAAATATCCATTTCATGCTGTGCATTTTTATAGACTTCCATGCTTACCATTACAGCAGCAGCTCTTCCACGCTGTGTAATAAAAACCGGTTCTCTTGAAGATGAAATACTCTTCACCACATCGCTGGCATTTTGTCTAAGATCGGAAATAGGTATAATTTTTGGTGCATTTGGCATTGGTTGTACCTCCTATTGTATCGTTAATCGTACTACCAATGAATAATTTAGTCAAGCTTGATGGTGAATATTTTCCCCGGAGAGTATAAGGATACTTTTTATTGCTCTTTTTCCGATCTATAGGGAGATTTTGTGCTTGACAACCGAAGGCCATATAGATGTTAAGTGTTTTTTTTGTTATTAATTTTATCAAGAACTTTTTGACCATCAGGCATACCTGACATTGTTCTCAAAAAGACTACATTTCTACCTAGAATATTCTTTATTTCTGCTGCAGACATAGGCTGCTTTAAGACTTTGAAGTCAAGTAACTCTTGGTAATGGCACTCATCTTTATCTTCGTATCTGTCTTTGGTCAGAGTTACGCCAGAACCTTTACCATAAGCAACAATGCCGACTCCATTTCCATAGAGAAAAACCGTATCCCCTTTTTTGATACGGTCAATATTGAACTTCCAAGGGTCATAAAATGCAGCGGCTATTTTATTGCTGATCATATCTTCATGGTCATTTGCGTCATTTCGTCTATTTGTATTGAGGATGTGGAATGTGGTATTTCGCTCATCTTCATTTTCATTTAGCCTGAGCTCTTCCTCTGCAATTTTAACCCCTTCCTCGATAAGCTTTAAGGTAACCTCTTGCTTAGATAAGGTTAACTGATCAACTAAACCTTCAATAAATGAGTACAATTCTTTAGGCATCCGAACAGTTAACGCAACAAACTCTTTTTTTATTGCCTTGGATTCTTTGATTAAATTTCTCAGATCACTCATGTGGTACCTCCTTAGTTAAGTTTGAGGCACTCTAGCACAGAACCAATAGCGAGTCAAGAATAATTCAATAATGGTTCATTTTAGATTCTTTTACTACTTGCTCTGCCATGTACGACACTTAACGCTCAGCATCAGCGGCGGCGCGCAGCGCCGTCCGCTGCATGCTGTTGTTGGCCCTATTCTCTTTCCTTCGCCCTCTCAATCATGCCTCGGGCCATTTCCTTCGCAGTCATTCCAGTATATACTGCCAGTAGCGCAACTCGAAGATCGCGGTCCTTGCAGTCGTCCAGTACCTGGAGAACTCTGTCGGCTTCGTCGACAAGATCATCAAAGGGAACCTGAACAATGAATCTGATCTTCTCCGTAAACTCGTTATTGCTCTTGAGAAGCGCGTTGTATTTCTCCGTGGACATTGTGATGCGGCTCTTCGGGAGCTCAACGAAAGGCACGTACTGCGAGAAGAGCACTACAGCCACGGCAAAGACACGTTCTTCCCGACTCTCAAACATCTCCAGCATGTTCGTGACCATTGCCGCGAACTCGTGTACATTGTTAGCTTTTGAGAAGGCTAGTTTCAGATGTCCTCTCACAAGTTCAGCATGTGTGCGAAGAAGTCGGTCCCACCGCTCCCGATCAATCCCTTTCTCCGGAGCCCGTTCGGGGCGGCGCTCGATGGCATCGCGCCTTGTCAACGCAAATGCAAGGAGGTCGATTCTCTCCTTGGCATCGTTTGACTTCTCCAAGACGCTCAGAACCGCCTCGGCGGTGACTGTCTTGTCGTCAGTTGAACGGGCCATGGCAACTTCGAGTTCACTTTGCAGGCTTGTCATCGTGTTTCTCCTCTGAATGATTGCTTGTCGTATCACTATTGTCGTCAGGCATTTCGGGTAACTCTCCAGGCACAAGATCACCAGGACGGATGAAGTACACCCTTCGGGCAGATATCGTCGTGCGCTGAATTGTCGCATCGAGCGTTGCCTTGTACCTGTTGACCTGTTCCAGTTCGTCGGCCAGTACGTCCGTCGCGTGCTTGTGCACCTTGCTCAGGTTCTGGAGGTCATTGGGCAGATTGGAGATTAGGTCGCGGTACAAACCAGTTATGCGTTGGGTTTCCAGGACCTGTTCTCTCATCGCGTCAAGGGTACCCTTTTGGGCATCCAAGGTTCCCTTCATCACGTTGACGGTGGCCTCAAGGCCAGACATCTTGGCTTGAAGTTCGTGTGAGAGTTGGTCCGTTGCCTGCTTGTGCGCTTTGCTGAGATTGGCTATGTCGTTCGGCAGGTTGGATACCAAGTCACGATACAGATCTGTGACGCGCTTCGTCTCCGACACCTGTTCCCGCATCGCGTCGAGAGTCCCTTTTTGGGCGTCCACTGTGCCCTTGAGGACCCCGATAGTGCCCTCAAGTCCTTTGATCTTCTGCTTGAGTGCGCGGATGAGGTAGAAGGCAAATGTAGCAAGGCCACCCCCCTGCAACACCCCGGTTATCACTGTTGTTATTTGTTCAGGCGTCATCGTCGCCTCGCTTCCTCCTGCACATCGTCAACCCCTTTCCATACGAGAAAGTGAAATCCTCCTGACGTCTCTCTGCTGGCCAACAATTAATATACCCACCGGGCTTTTTCTGATATTTTGTGCAAGCCTACTTCATTTCAAAAAAAATTAAAAGATAAAATGTATCATGAAATCAATATAATTGAACTTTCCTCACCGGGTATTTTATGATAATAAAGACCAAAAGCCCGGCGGGTAATTTATGGGAAATTTGGCAAACATAACGAAAACCGACATTCTTCCGGAGTTTCAAACCTTTCTTCTTGATAAGGAAAAAAAGGAAACAACAATGATTTATACGCATGTTATGAGGGATATGGCAGGAGATCCTCAAAGCCCGCTGGATTTACTTTTGAAAAAGGGATGAAATATTCAGCGATACCAATTACATGAAAATAGCGTTGTCCGGAATCAGCAGTTCCGCAGAATATTGCTTCTCAATGACCTGAAATCAGTGTAGGCAAGATGTCATCCATCAGCCATCGATTGAAAATACGTATGTCCCGGACCTTAAACGGTTGCTCACCGCTATATAAGACAAATTCGGAGCGATGCTCTTGACTCCCCGATTGTGAAAATAGCAAGTTGGAATTATGATTTACACAACAACAGTAAAGACTATCCGGAAGTTGTGTCTGGCAAAAACTGCCGGTGAAAACTGTTGTACATCCGGAATAAAATTTGCTACATGCCGCAATAGATAAAAGAGAGAAGAATTATGATTGCTATTATTGATTACAAGGCTGGAAATCTAACATCGGTTGCCCGTGCTCTGCAAAATATCGGGCAGGATTTTATAATAACGGATGATACAAAAATACTGGATGCCGCCTCGCATGTGATTTTTCCGGGTGTCGGCGCGGCCGGTGACGCTATGGCCAATTTGCAGCACAAGAAACTGGATGACTGGTTGAAACGATGTTTTAAAGACGGGAAGCCTCTTCTGGGCATTTGTCTGGGTACACAAATCATTCTCGAATATAGCGAAGAAAATCAGACACCCTGTGTCGGGCTGGTTGCCGGTTCCACTAAAAGATTTCCTGATAATTTAGCCGCATCCGGCCGGAATCTCAAAATTCCGCACATGGGCTGGAATTCCGTGCAGTTACAACGCCGGCATCCTGTTTTTCAGGATATTCCCACATCGGCGGAATTCTATTTTGTGCACTCCTACTATCCCGCACCGTCCAGGGAATCTGTTGTCCTGGGCGTAACGGACTATGGGATTGAATTTTGTTCAGTGCTGGCGGAAAAAAATCTGGTGGCCATGCAGTTTCACCCGGAAAAAAGCGGCAACCCCGGTCTGCAAATCCTGCGGAATTTTTGCG
>PNOF01000098.1 GCA_013824645.1 Syntrophus sp. (in: bacteria)
GAAATTTATTGTCAATGTCAGAAGGATATACGAGTGGATGATTTTCCCGTCAATAAAAAACCTTGTGGAGGATCATAGAGAGAAGAAAAGAATAGTCACGATAGTCAACTACCCTGAGCCGGTCTTAACCTGCACCTTAATGAATACGAAACCGAAATTAAAGAGCTTCAACAAAAACTGAAAACAAAATAATGGCATCAGGGGGGATATAGGATGTCCCTAAATCAGTTAACGGTACCCCGGCTATTTATGCGCTCGCTTCTTCTGCCCACCCGTGAGATCGAGCAAAACTTCCGGGTGTTTTGCGGCAACCATCAAAAGAACCTTTGCCGGTCCTTCGGGTTTCCGCCTGCCCTGTTCCCAGTTACGCAAGGTGGCGACGCTTATTCCCATAAGCGAAGCAAACCTGTCCTGGGATAGGCCGTAATTCTCTCGAAGCTTCCTCACCTCCGACTCCGGGAACTCAAAGACACGTGAAGGTTTCATTGAACCTTTCATAATAGCTCCACCTTGTTTCACGCTTTCTAAAAGCTCGTCAAACAGTTCCTTTTTCATAGATACTCTCCTTCAATAATTCTTCTTAAATGCTGTAACTGTTCCGCAGTCAGATTATCCCGCTCGTTCTTTGAATAAGCAAAAACAAGAAGGATGGTGTCCTGTGCAACAAACCAGTAATATATAACCCTGATACCTCCACTCTTTCCATGGCCTTTCGCGGACCATCGAAGCTTACGCAGTCCTCCTGATCCTTGAATAATCTTGCCTGCATCCGGTTTGTTCAGTAAATGGACCTGTAAAAGTCGGTATTCTTCATCGGACAGGCTTGCAAGAATCTTTCTCGTGAATACCGGAGTCTCTATGATGACCATAGCTAATTATACGCCATTGGCGTACTAAGCACAAATAGTTTCTTCCAAAGGTGTCGCAATAATTCTCTCAGCATTGCCAATGGGGACGTCAATTGTTCAATAATACCTCTTCTTCTGAGCAATTGTTTTCCCGCCAACATACCATCCGAACCTCTTTTCCCCTGAAAATAGATTTTCATTCTAAATTTGTGCCGACGAGTCGGCATGGGTGTTTGAATCGGCATAGGGAAGCCCTCGCGGGCTTTCCCTGCCACACCACCGTACATACGGGTCCGTATACGGCGGTTCGGTTAGGTTCAATGCTCATCGAGCCTCCAGTAATGGAAGACCGAGAGAGATAAAATAGGACGTTGATAACGCCATATGGAGGGCCGGGCTTGAGCTTATACGCCACGGGCCGTGTATACTTCCGGCAGTTTGTGCCGCAAGGTCAACGCGTATCCCCCGTTTCAGAAGCTCGGCAAATCTTCTTCGACCCCTTTTCCATTGCTTCCAGAGGAAGCTACGTAACCTTCTTCTTATCCACGAGTCAAGTCTGTTTAATACTGATGGTGTTTCACAAAAACCAAAATATCCTTTCCATCCGTTCAGGTAAGCTGCCAATTGCGTGACCATCTGTTCAATGCTGATACCTCTGGTTCTCCGGGTGAGTTGGCCGATACGTCTTTTAAAGCGGAGTACTGCTTTCTCTGCGATGCGTATCTTCTTTGCCGCACCTCGGGTAACACTAAACCCCAGGAACGTTCTCTCCCACGGTCGTGCAACAGCACTTTTTGTTTTGTTTATCCTAAGCTTAAGTTTACGGGAGAGGAATGTCGCGATATTCTCCATCACCCTGTGCCCTGCCCGCTCACTTTTTACATAGATGTTGCAGTCGTCGGCATAGCGGACAAAACGGTGGTGTCTCCTGGTAAGTTCCAGGTCCAGCGTGTGGAGGACAAGATTGGATAAAAGGGGTGATAAGGGGCCTCCCTGGGGTGTTCCTTCATTTGTCGGGCTCACAAGCCCGCCTTCCATAACTCCGGAAGTAAGGTACGCTCGTATGAGCTTCACGATTCGTGCATCCTTTACCCGCTTTGCTATCTGGCCCATCAGTATATCGTGGTTCACATGGTCAAAGAACTTTTCAATGTCCATATCCACTACATGGGTATACCCTTCTTTCATATACTCCTTTGCCCTTTTCACTGCCTGATGTGCTGAACGTCCCGGTCTGAATCCGTAACTGTGTGGAGAAAATTCCTTATCCCACCTTTTCTGTAATACCTGCATGAGTGCCTGTTGGATGAATCGGTCAACTACCGTAGGAATGCCTAATATGCGGCTTGACCCGTCGGGCTTGGGTATTGCTACCCTTTTCACGGGCTGTGGTTGGTACGTTCCTATAAGCAGTCGGTCTTTCATTATTACCCAGTGTTCCTTGAGATAATGGCCCAATTCCAAGACTGTCATCCCATCTATTCCGGGGCTTCCTTTGTTGCTCTTGACTCGTTGGTACGCCTTCTTTACGTTCTCTCCCTTGCACACTTCTTCCATCAGATGCTCTGTAGCCGGACTTTCTGGCGTACGGTTCGCCGCAGACAATTCAGTACCTTTTGCCAAAGCATCCGGGGCTTCACCCCGTATCTCTTTCATGAAGGCCAGCTCTAACTGGATTTTCTTCTGCACTTTGCCCATGAGAACCCTATCCTTACTTATCCTTCCATACCGTTAGGGCCTTCCCTACCGCATGGCAGGTACTATGCCCTCTGCTGACTTCTCCACTGCGGTCAAGAAATATTACGATTTCCTCAGTCCTTGTATTGGGGACAGCAGGTGGAGATCTCCCGGGGTAAGCTCAATAACCTTCTCCGCACACCTGTCGGATTTACAGCTATGACACTTGATGGATAAGGACTTTGAGATTTCATGCTCTCTCGTCCGGTCATGGCTGCCTCGTATCCGGTTTCTGTTCGTCAGGTCACGGATTTGCTCCGCCCTTCTTTCAGACCCTACCTCACGGTAACGCCCTTGGGTTTCGCTAACACTTCACCTCCATCAGGTTATGTAAGGGACTTTCACCCTCAAATTATTGAACATGCCCGGCACACATGAACCTCCCCGCAGCAAGCTACGGGGTATCAGCGGAATGAGGCCCTCGTCCCCCTCACCCTGCCCTCTCCCTCAAGGGGCGAGGGAATATAGTTACCCCGCAGCAGAGCTGCGAGGAATCTTTAGATTGAAATAATGAAGGACACCCCTATCTCCCCTCCAAAATCGTATATCCTGTGCCCGTGGAGAAACTGACGCACAAAGACAGGCGCGTCAACATTCCTACCGGGGAGTTGCGCGACTTTGTAGCAGATTAGGCGGCCAAACCAAAGATTATCCTCACCTCGGCGGTATCGGGGATTATTGAGAGAGGGAGAATGAGTCACGCCTGTCAACCACGTTAAGAGTTTATACGGTTTATACGAGACGGAATAGCTGAAACATGATAGAATATAATACAAACTATGTTTTCAAAAACACAGTCAGAGGGGAGGTTAAATAGAATGGCTCACGTGGCAGATGATCTTCTTATCAGGATTCAGTCTTTACCTGACATTGAAAAGTTGAGGCTTGTTGATAATATTTTGACACAACTGGACAAACCTGACCCGGAACTGGACAGAATATGGGCTGATGAAGCGCGAAAGAGGTGGGAGGCATACAAGGCAGGGCGAATGAAGACGGTCAGTTACAAAGATGTTATGGTGCCTCACCGCCGCCCATGAAAATTAGGTTTCTCACCCTGGCTCAATGGGAAGTAAATGACGCCGTACAGTGGTACAACGACCAGAAGATTGGTCTGGGTATAGAATTTCTTGACGAACTGGATATGGCAGTCCGGCGCATAGCCGCATTTCCCGAATCCTATCCCGAGATTGAACGAGATCTGCATCGTTGCTTGCTGTCCCGGTTTCCTTATGGGCTTATCTACGGAATCGATAAAAAAACTATCATAATCGTTGCAGTTGCACATCTCCATCGGGAACCCCGATACTGGATTGAGCGTCTGTGACAAGACAACATCGTATAATATATTGCTGAAGACATCTTGTGCATGGGGGGATAATGAAAAAGAAAAAACAAAATCGTATATCCTGTGCCTGCGGAGAAACTGACGCACAAAGACAGGAGCGTCAACATTCCTACCGTGGAGTTGCACAATTTTGTGGTAGATCAGTAGGTCAAATCGAAGACCATCCCCACCCCGGCGGTACGCTCAAAACGCTTTTCAATCTCTGCGGGTTGATTCCCCGCAGCTTGCTGCGTGTTGTCATTCCGTGCTTGACACGGAATCCAGCAAACTAAACTGGATGCCGGATCGAGTCCGGCATGACATGCAATACCCCGCTGCTTGCGGCGGGGTGGTTTATTTCTAAAAATAAAACAAAATTATTTTGACAGAGACATACTGTTGTCACCCTCAACCTTTATATTATGGCTGTAAGAAAATTATAGCATAAGGGGGTCAAAATGAGGCGGCACATAGTAATCATATATTTTATTGGATTTATCCTCTGTTTATTGATAGTGGTTCCTGAATTACAGGCGCCGGAAATGAACGAACACGAAATAATCGGATATGATGCATATCAAGTTGCCGATAATGGCGCCATTCTTGACAGGGATGGCATCATCAAGGGATGGATGCATGGAAGCACCATATATGATACCCAGTGGAACATTAAGTACCATATACGTGGGAATCGATTATGCAGAATAGGTGAAGACTTGAAAAGGTAGATTGAAAAAGTCTCTAAACGCAAAAGCTGCTATTAGGTTGACCACAGTATCCACAGTATCAGTTGCACTTCTTTTCTTAATTACTTGACAGGAGGAATATTAGGATGTTCCTGAGTCGGGCAGAAAAGCAACCCGG
>PNOF01000099.1 GCA_013824645.1 Syntrophus sp. (in: bacteria)
GCGAACCAGATATAGCTAAGAAACAGGAAGGCTGCTATGAAGACGAAGAATTGTTTATCGGAGAAGGAGAAAAATTCTCTCAGCATAGGGATACGAAAATGTCTGCTCAATACATTTCGATCTCTGTTCGGGTCCATTTCGTTAAAGAGGATTGATGAGTTTCCTTTCCTTCTGAGCATCCAAATCAGCAAAATTGACAAAGAGAAGAACACAAGAAATCCGCCCAGAAAGCGAATAAGGATCAGCCATATGTTCGATTTAAAATAGGATGTTATAATCAGGGGCGATTCGAGGGAAAGGATGATCTGTGGATCATCGGCATGTTTCTCAATGGTTATGTTCAGGATGTTATCTTTGAGATCAAAAGATTGAATTTGGTTTGCTGGTCGCAGGGCGCCCAGATTCACAGATAACATTGACTTTCCGAATCCGTCGACCACCTGGATATCGCTGATTGAAACGCTTCCACCGGTAGCAAGAGGATCAAAGCGGAAGTTGTAGATCGTTTTCACCGGCAGAGAAAAGGGATACGCATGAAATTGACCGTCACCCTTTACGCTGCTCCTTGCTGTTTCAACCTCCGAAAAACCCGCCCCGGTATCTATATAAAGTACGGCATTACCATGCACTGAAGCATTCATTGATATCTGAAGCGAGAACGAGCTTGCATCGTGATACAACAAACGGGCCTGTATTAGCGAAAGGAACAGGGCAACGATGAATGCGCAAGGCAAGCAACCTTTCATGTTCCTGCTTGATTCGCTTGAAGAAAATCGTCCCATGTGCAGCTTTTTACTTTCTATGCAAATCACTGAAATAAAGATCTTGTTCGCGGGTATACAAAATGTCCGCTAACCAATTTTTGGAATGAACAACAACGCGTAAAAAACAAACGAAGTCATGCTGAATATAAATAAAATAAGATTGAAACCGGGGATGATCCGCTTTTGGAATGCCGTATTAAGCCGCGATAATCCCACCATTGCAATCGGAATCATCGGAAAGAGATAGCGTCCCTGCGGCTGAAAGTCGCCCGTCCAGGAAGCATACGTGGATTGGCCAATAGCCAGGAGCAGAAACAGCAGCGTCATCCAGAAGGCAACGCCTTGTTTGAAATCCATTATGCAAGCGGCATAGAAATAGATCAACAGAACCATACTAAGCAAAAACAGGTATAAAGTTTCATAATAAGGGCTGTCGGCATAGATATTCATATAGCCGTACACACCGAAAAAACTGTATAAGGTAAGGGTCCGCCAATAATTGTTCTCCAGGAATATTTCGTACCATAATGTCCCCTTCGATCTCAGATAGAGTCCCGGATAGGAATCGTCCGGCGCAGTCATGATCGTATTTGCTTTGAAGGGGTAGGCGGCGTTTTTTTCTGCGAACTTGCTGATCTTTTCGTCCTTATTGAAGTCATTGACATACTGGTCATAAAGCATCGGAGGCAGATAGACACATAAGACCACGCAGGCAACCAAAGCCCATTTTTTTAGCCGGAGCTGGTTTTCTTTCCCTTGTGCACCCCACCTGTCGGACACAAAATCCCAGGCAATCATGACCAGAATAAAAACCATATATAAATAGTAGTTCATTTTTGAAAGCAACAACGCACCGACCAGAACGCCGCAAAGGATCCCGCCGGGCCACATGCCCCAAAGGGTCGTGCTGCCCAGGTATCGACGGGTCAGGGAATCAGGATCGACAAGCTGCCAGGCAAGCAGGAAGGCAATGAAGAAGGCAAAGCCATCGGCATTGAAGTAGGAGAAAATATACCATACCTGAGGGGTGAGCACCAAACCCCATACAAGCAGTGGGACGTGGCGTATCCTTCGCAAGACGATCAATAGAAGAATCAGGAACAGCATCCCATTGAACAGTCTCAGCCGCAGGTAATCGTCATGAACCAGTTTGGAAAGAAGCGCAGTAAACTTACCGGCCAAAAAATAGACCATTTCCAGCCGAAACAATTGGCTCACGCCATAACCGGATATGGTTTTGAGCACTTTTGGGTCATCTACCGAGGGCGGAAGCCATGCTTCGCTGTAATAACCCACGGAATTTGCATGCCCTAATTCGTCGGGATGGACGTCCAGACCACTGATGAAGGCCA
The DNA here is from genome assembly GCA_013824645.1 of Syntrophus sp. (in: bacteria). GTDB lineage: Bacteria > Desulfobacterota > Syntrophorhabdia > Syntrophorhabdales > Syntrophorhabdaceae > PNOF01. The sequence continues at coordinate 2,117 of PNOF01000099.1, forward strand.
TCGCCAGAATGACTCCGAGGGCGCACCCCAAGTAAAAGAGAGGCAGCTTTTCCAGAAAAAAGGGACTCTCAATCGTACGGAGGATTCCCTCCCTGTATCTTTTCCAGACCACGATGCTCGCAACGAGCAGTGCAATGGGCCAAAACAGATTCGCGAGAACCGTTCTCGCAGGCGGAAAGGTGCGGGTGTGGATGCGCTTTATCGATGTAGCATCGAGCATGATGCTTATTTGCGGATCGTAGGCCTTGTCTTCCGTGACAACCTTCAGCCATTCATCCCGAAATTCAAAGGTCTTGATCTGGTTTTCCGCGCCCACCTCCGGACTAGCCTGATGCAAAGGAAAGGCCTTCAAAACATTTCCCGAGCGGTCCGTAATCTCCATTTTTTTGATCAGGATCGTTCCTGCCGTCATCATCATCGGATCGAGCCTCAGAAAATATACGTTTCGAGGAATCTTAAAGGTGTAGTCGTGGAATTGGTCGCCGGCACGCGTCCTGGCAATCGCAAAATCCCCTCCTGAAAGTCCATACCCCTGATCATAAAACAGCTCGGCCGCCGCGTCTTGGCCGGTCACCGCCGACTGCATGGACAGTCTGAAATAGACCGACGTGAAATCATCGTAGAATTGCCACCCTGTGATGACAATTGCCAGGACCACCAGGGTGGCGATAACAGGATCCTTCCAGCGTGACCAGACATATATTAGCGAAGCAAAAATGAGAAAGAACACTAAAAACGAAATGAGAAATTCAGGAACCGCCTGTTTTGCCAAGAGTCCGGCAAGCAGCTGCAGTCGATCAAAATCGATCGTCTGATCCATCAAAATCCCGATCTGGGGATCATTGGCCTGCTCGGCCATGGAAAAACGAACCTTCCCGTCGGAAAGGACGAAGGTGGAAATTTGTTGGACCGGTTTCAAACGGTCCAATTTAAAGCGGTGCAAAGTCCTGCCATCGCGATCAACGATATCCACCTTGTCGATAACGATTTCCCCACTGGTTAAGGAGGGAGGATCGAAGCGCAGATTATAATACTTTTTCAGGAAGGGGAGCTTAAACTTCACGGCGTGAAATTGACCATCACCATACACACGCGCTGTACTGACATGCCGGCTATTGAACTGCCGTCCCACATCGTAATATAAGGCGGCTTGGCCGGATTCGGGTGATTTCATAGAAATCCTTACAAATACCGACATTTCTCGAGTGGATAAAATTAAGGCGTTCCATCCGGAAATCACGATGACCAATACGAGGGCCGCCCAAAACAGGCGTTTGATTTTCTTATCCGAAAAAAATACCTGGTTTATCCAGGTCACCCTCTTATCAATCCTCCTGTGAGCGGGATCGGTCCATCGCGACCAGACATAAATCAGCAAGACACAGATAAGAAACAGGATAATAAATTCAGGTACCACCCACATTAGAGAAAGCAGCTGCAGCCGCTTAAATGATATAGGACGATCGACTAAAATGTTGATCTGCGGATCATTGGCCTTTTCATCAATCGAAAAATGGATATTGCTATTGATGAAATCGAAATTTTTGATTTGATTGGCCGGTTTCAAGCGATTGAGGTTGAAATCATACAGTATCCTGCCATAACGATCAACAATATCTACTTTGTTGATAACGATTTCACCTTCTGATATCGATGGAGGATCAAAACGCAGATGAAATAACGCTTTGTTAAAGGGAATTTCTAACTTAACATCATGAAATGTGCCGTCACCGTGCACGGGTGAAGTGTTTACATGTTTACTATTCAACCCTTGTCCCACGTCATAATATAAAGCGGCGGTACCCGCTTCGACTGATTTCATGGACACCCTGAGAAATACCGACATATCCCCAGAATATAGGGTCAAGGCCCTCCATCCGGAAATCATGATGGCAAATACGATAGCCATCCAAAACAGGCGTTTGATTTTCTTATCCGAAAAAAAAACCTGTTTTATCCATTTCATCAACTTATCAATCCTTCCATGAAATGTAAGTGACATTCAATACGTTTAGACAAACATGGTCCAAAATGAGAAGCAACAGGGAATGACTCTGAAGACATACACATAATCAAGGCATGATTTAGGGAAACAGTTCCCTGATCAGACGAGATCGTATTGCCGCCGTCCGATCTGTCACCAGAGAGAAGTCTTCTCCATTCCGCGTGAGATTGGGGTTGTAATATGGGTCATTTGTAAGGAAATCTTCCCATCGTTTCCTCAAAACTTGTGTCTCTCTGGCAAGCCGGTTTTGATTATTAGCTGCTGTATCGGGACCACGGCTTCGCGACTCATAATGGTACAGACGGACATGTGAAAGGACGACGTTTCTATATCCTTTTTTTAAGAGACGCAAACAAAAATCCACATCATTGTACGCCACGGCCAAGTCTTCATCCAAACCTCCTGCATCGAGATAACGCTTCTTGTCCACCATGAGGCAAGCGCCTGTGACGGCAGAATAATTGGCCGAAATCAGAAGACGACCGAAATAACCGGCCCAACTTGCCGGCCAGTGCCGATGACTATGGTTTGACAGTCCACTAACACCAAGGATCACACCCGCATGTTGGATAGTAGAATTCGGATACAGGAGAAAAGCGCTCACAGCGCCAATACTTTTCCGTT
>PNOF01000100.1 GCA_013824645.1 Syntrophus sp. (in: bacteria)
GTTTTAAAGAGGCTGTCGATCTTTGATATTTTTCCGTCTTCTTCATAATCAATGGATGCGTTGAATATTTTATGTTTACAGTGCTCCGACCATGTCTGCGCAATGGCTTCTATTTCAACATCTGTGGGCCTTACATCGAGGCCCGACTTCTTTCTTTCTTCTATCACTGTGGGGTTGGCAAAGTATGCCCTGATGGCAGCAAGCTCTTCCCGTGAAAGGGCCCATGTCCTTTTCCTGTTAATCTTAACAAGCTCATCCATATCGATCGTAAAATCAAAATCTTCAACAACAGGTTCTGCTGCAATGGTTACTCTGGGCACAGAGGTCCCCATACCGGCATCCTGTTTATATTGGTCAATCCTTTTATAGCTGTACCTGTTGATAAGGGTATTCGCCAGAGCTCCTTCGGTAATCCTCACAATATCTTTTTCTGATAAGGATCCCTTCAGAAAGTAGACCCTCGATGTGTACACCGCTTCCCCGTCATTGAAGGGAATGCCGGAAATGGCTTCGATAACCTCTTTTGCAGTTCTTCCTGTATTGTCAGTCACACCCGGTTTAAAACCGACTTCTATAACCCAAGCCGCGTCAAAGAGGGTACAACCATCGGTAATGCTTTTCTGAATAACAGGGTCTACAAAGGCATCACTCTGCAGGATACCCAGTGTCCGCTGATCGAGTTCAGTATCTACTGTGTAGACATCAACAACATGTGTTTCCTCTATGTCAATCCCAAAATCTGTTTTTATTCTCTTCTTCAATTTTTGGGCCGGCACATCTTTTATATTATTTCTGTATGAAACTTCAATTCTGTAAGCCATATTATGCCAAAAACTCCTTTAATTTTTTTATACTCTCCACCGCATAAGATTCAACGTGGATCTCTGTAGTATATATCACATCGCTGAACTGGTTTACGAACCTTTTCAGTTCACGGAAAGGAAAAGTTCCCATGCCTATAGGCAGGTGTTCGTCCCACGTGCCATGATTATCATGGAGATGCATCTCCCGCAACCTCCCCTTAAGAGGGACAAGCCATTCTTCAAGGGAGACCCTGGAAAAGAGATTAAAATGGCCTGAGTCAAAACAGAAGTAGAGGTTCCTGTCTTTGAAGTGTCCAAAAAGCTCAATAAGCGTGGAGGGCTCTTCCTCAAAGATATTTTCCACCATGACAAGAAGGCCCGTATCGGCCTCTTTGAGCACCTCCTCCCAGGTATCGCAGCTCGCATCGAGCCACACCTGCTGCCGCCCGTCAAAAAACCATTTGTTATATCCGCCATGGCAGACAATGCCACTGGCATTGAGTATATTTGCCATCTCAACGGACTTTTTCAGCTTATCCTTGGTGATTGCCCGTATAGTCCGGTCAACACCGCCAGGGCTCAAATCCATGAAAGGGGCATGAACCGTACAGGCAATCCCGGCGTCCCTGAGCAACTGGCTGAGTTCTTTTACATCCTGTGAACCAATCTCATCAATAACATCATTATCAAAATAGATCTCTGCCCCGATCTGGAGATTGGCGATACGCTGTATATTATCACGTACCATCTTATAGGGTACATTTGTTGATAGAAGCATAGCCTGTAACTCCCTGTCTGTTTTATTTAGTCTTCAGTAGCAACGGCTGACGGGCCTCAATGAATCTGTCTATCAGTACATTGACATTCTTATTAATAGTGTCAAGGCTACCTATGTTCGCTATACCAGCCATATTGACCGACCATGTGCTTGCAAGCGTCCTTACATCGGGGTTTGCTTCCAGTGTAACGATCTGCCGCAAATCAACGATAATTGTATAAGCATACCAGTACTTCTGGTATTCATGGGTATTGATATTAACGTACAGCATCGGCCGACCGGTTGTTTTCAGCCATTTCTCCTGATCCAGTATGGCAATACCTGCCTTCATAAGCCTTTGCTCAATACTCTTCTGCAGCTGTTCTTTGGTGAGCCCGAAACGCTGGACATATTTCTGTATGTTGGGTTGAGGGTCCTCAACGACAACATGAATCCCTTTTACCGTAAGGAGTGTCTGTCTCGTCTGCTCGGAATCGATGGCATGGAGATTGGGCACAGGGAACACTGTCATGAAGTATAATGCAAAAACTATTATGAACATTTTACAGTATGTCAAGGTTCACCCTCCCTTCCCGGCCTTCAGCTCGATAAGAACATTTTTCAATGCCTCATGGACAACTTCGATCTCTTCCGCCTTCATGTTCGTGTGGAACGGGAGGGCAATAATCGTCTCGCCTGCAGCCTCAGACTCCGGGAAATCTCCCGGTTTAAAACCAAACCGTTCCCGGTAAAACGGCTGAAGGTGTATAGGTGTAAAATATGGCCGTGTCGGGATACCGGCTTTTGCCATCTGCTCTATAACCAGATTCCTGTTGATACCGGAAGAAAACCGGACCACATAGACAAACCAGCTCATTCTTGTCGTTGTCGGAACAATAGTAAGAGGGGTTGTCTCTCCGAGTGACGATAATATTTTATTATACTGATGAGCCACAGTCACCCTCTTTTCGAGCAGGTCATCAAGCCGTTTTAATTGCACAACCCCTACTGCCGCATTCAATTCAGACATACGGTAATTATAACCAAGCCGTGAATGGTTGAGCCACCCGTCAAATTTATCTCTGCCCTGATTTCTAAGACTTCTGAAAAGATTGGCCCACTCATCATCATTTGTGACAAGGGCAGCGCCTTCACCGGTTGTCATCTGCTTATTCGGATAGAAGGCAAAGGTGCCTGCCTTTCCTATGGTACCCACACGCCTGCCCTTATACTCAGCCCCTATGGCTTCACAGGCATCCTCAATAACAATAAGATTATGTTTACCGGCAATTTCAAGAATAGGGTCCATGTCTGCCGGCTGGCCAAAAATGTGTACAACAAGGATGGCCTTTGTGCGCTCCGTAATTGCCGCTTCAATCTTATGAGGGTCGATATTGAGACTTATGGGATTGATATCGACAAAAACCGGCGTAGCCTTTTCATGAAGAATACAGTTTGCCGACGATATGAAGCTGAATGGCGTTGTGATTACTTCATCGCCAACACCGATACCGGCGGCTATTATACAGAGATGGAGAGCAGAAGTTCCATTCGTTACAGCCACCGCGTGTTTTGCTTTTGCCTCAGCAGCAATCAACCGTTCAAATTCAAGGGTCTGCGCCCCAATACTCAGGTTCCTCGACTGCATTACACGAACAACAGCCTGTATCTCTTCTGCGGTAATGTCCGGCATTGACATGGGAAGCTGCAGTGAAGAAACCGGCATATCACCCAATTCCGCTCCGCCGTCGATAAAACTGCTCAGAGAAGGCATAGTCGTACAAGCGATAGGTATACTACGGCACGTGTACTGGAGGTTTTTCATCGTTTGCTCGGCGGCGCTCGGTATGGCAATAATTACTTCATCGATTCTGTGCTCCTGAACTATATCGGCAAGTTTTATCAAAGGGCCAAAGATGTGGAGACCCTGCGTTTTCATGCCTATTTTTTTTGTATCGTCGTCGAGAAATGCCGCAGGCTGCAGACCTATATAGGGATTATTCTTCAATTCCCTGGCGATATTTACCCCGGCGCTTCCCGCGCCAACAATGAGTACACGTCTTTTCGTCACGATTCCGGTTTTCTTCCAATCGATATCACCGGGGTAGTGCTGTGACACTTTCATGAGTACCCTGAGGCCCCCCAAAAGCATGATACTGACAATCCCTTCCATTATATATAATGACCTGGGAAAAACAGGGATCATATAAGGGGTAAAAGCAAAAAGCGTCACAATAAAGAGTACAAAAGAACCGGCTACAATAGAACCTGCCAGCATTATGAAGTCACGGGTTGTTGCATATCGCCAGATGCGGCGGTACATACCGGTATAATAGAGAAAAACCGGCCTTATAATAATCGCGAGGACAGTATAAGGCCATACTGACCTAAAATAATGGCTGAAGAGAGAGTTGCCGGGATTAAAAACCTCCAGGCGCAGCATGAGCCCAAACATAATTGCGGCCAGCGTCAGCAGCACATCTGCAACTATCATATACCAATAATGAACCATGTGTTTTTTACCCCTTGTCAGCCAGTCAGCTGTCAAACCCTATAAATCTTTCGTTGGCAGTAGCCAGGACAGCACAGTAACCCCTTTATTCCGCATCAATTATACTCCCCTATGCCAACAAACACAATATTGAGGCATCATTGTCCTTCGTAATGCCGCACGTATTTTTTCAGCAAATTTCTTACACCCTTTTCGTCATTCATGGGAGATTCGGCTATGAGGGTTTCAAATTCTTTCAGGATATCCTCTATCTGAGACAGGGAATATTTGACACTATTACGGGCAACAAAAACTTTCTCATGTTTGCTCGCCACAGTCCCCTCTTCCGCTGTCAATAACTCCTCGAATATTTTCTCTCCCGGTCTGATTCCGGTAAATTCAATATCGATATCACGATAGGGTTTCATACCATGTATACTGATCAATTCCTCTGCGAGCTCTACAATCTTCACGGGCTCTCCCATGTCAAGGACAAAGACTTCCCCTCCTTGTCCCATTGTCGATGCCTGTAAAATAAGGGAAACTGCTTCAGGTATAGTCATAAAATACCGTACCATATCTTTATGAGTAACAGTGAGGGGTCCACCCCGCTTCAATTGTTCGAGAAAGAGAGGTATGACACTTCCCCTGCTTCCCAGGACATTTCCAAACCGTACAGA
>PNOF01000101.1 GCA_013824645.1 Syntrophus sp. (in: bacteria)
CATGGATGACACGAATTGGAAAAAGTATTTGCAATCATGCGGCGAAAGTAGGAGAATAAATAATTCACAACTTTGTCGGTCATCAAGGCGCATAACGCGCAAAGCAAATTTTCACTACTCCTCATTCATAATACTTAAATATCCCTGATAGCTATATACCCTATCCCGTTTTCGACCCGTTATTTCCCGCACAAGCCCCTCACCTTCGAGTACCTGAATGGCCTTTGTCACTGTGGGCACAGAAAGGTGCGTTTCTGCTGTAAGTGATGCGACAGTTGAAAGCGGTCGGATTTGCAATGAATGATGGATTTGCAGGGATGATCCCGATACACGACCAAGCTGTCTGATATGCTCACGATCACGCGCCACCATCTCTGCAAGACGACGAACCGCCTGCACTGCGTTCTCTGCCATCTCACGGACGCCTTCAGCAAAGAACCGTATCCATCCTTCCCAATCCCCTTCTGTCCTGACCGCATTGAGCAGGTCATAGTACTGCGATCTGTGGGTCTTGAAATAAAGACTGAGATAAAGTAACGGCTCTTTCAGCACACCATCAAGACAGAGTAGTAGTGGTATTAAAAGCCTGCCCACCCTACCGTTGCCATCAAGGAAGGGGTGTATTGTCTCAAACTGGGCATGGGCCAGAGCTGCCCTGATAAGAATCGATGTCTCTTTCTTTTTATCGTGAAGAAAAAGCTCCAGATCAGACATGGCGTCAGCGATGTTTTCAGGCGGCGGGGGTACGAAAAGTGCATTTCCAGGTCTTGTGCCTCCGATCCAGTTCTGGGAACACCGGAATTCCCCCGGTGATTTGTCGCTGCCTCGCCCACCTTTGAGCAGCACTTCATGAATCTCCCTGATCAGCCTGCTCGACAATGGGAATCCACCTGCGCAACGAGAGAGACCATGTTCAAGTGCAGCGGCATAATTGGAAACCTCAGTCACATCGTTCAGCGGAACTCCAGGGGCTTCTTTGAGTTCAAAAAGTAGCAGGTCAGAAAGAGAAGATTGTGTACCCTCAATTTGGGAAGAAAGGACCGCTTCTTTACGAACATACATATAGAGAAAAAGATGGGTGTCCGGTAAAAGGGCCGTTACACCATCGAGACGTCCAAGAGCAAGCAGTGCCGCATCGAGAATTCTGCGCAAATCACCATCGATAGCTAACGGAGGAATCGGCGGAAGCGGCCTCGGCACAAAGGCGCGGACCTGCTCATTGCCAACTGTTGAAATAGCTTTATAATCACCCGTTAGTCCTCTGTGCACCAGCTTCCCCTTATTAAACTTTCTTTCATATCATACTTTGTTATTAAAGGAAATGCAATTAAAGTTTAATAACAATCCGGGAAATCTCTTGAGAGACCAGAAACATCTGCTAATTATCTGCTATTTTTTTTAGTATTAGCATTTTAAAACCAACAAGGGGGCTCAATCGAGTACTGTAGTTTTGTGCCAGTTAATATATTCACGATATATCATTGAGTAGTTATTTACAGTTTTTCAATTCCTTTCTAGCCAAAGCGTTCTACCCCGCAAAGTATTCAGCAGGGGGAACAGTGGGCTATAAGATTCGGCAAGGCATTTCCAATCAACAGGGCAGTATTGATTCCATATTCATCGGATATCCAAGAAAGTCAGGAACACACCTACCGGGCACCTTCTTTTAATACATAATTCTTTACATATTATGGCATGTATGCTATATTTAGAAGCATAATTTGGACTATCGACTATTATGTTACAGGTAATGGCAAGTGTCCAGTGCAAGAATTTCTTGATGCTCTGTCGCCGGAGAGCAAGGCTGAGTTTATTTTCATCGCAGATTTATTGGAAGAGTATGGGCTAAATGTTAAAGAGCCATACGTAAAAGCTCTCAAAGGTCATAAAAAACTCTTTGAAATACGTATTAAAGATAAAACCAATATTCACAGAGTACTCTACTTTGCATATACCGGTAAAAAACTGATTTTGCTGCATGGATTTACCAAGAAAACAGACAAAAACACCTGCAAGAGAAATAGAAACTGCCGTAAAGAGAATGGAAGATTATCTTGCAAGGAGATGAAACAATGAACTACAGGGAACATAGAAAAAAGCTTTTGGGAAATGGCCTGGTTAAAGAAGAATACGAAAAGCTCTACCCTGAATATGAGCTTGCAAAAAGCATCATAGAGCAAAGACTAAAGAAGAAAATGACCCAAGTAGAAGTTGCCGAAAAAGCGGGAATGCCACAATCAACGATTTCAAGAATCGAGGGGCTAACGCACGGTCTTCCGAAACTTGCCACCCTGCAAAAGATTGCCGATGCTCTCGACGCACGTATTGTCATCACTCTCCAGCCAAAGAAAAAAGCTGGAAGAGCTTAAAGCTCCGAAGCAGGGGGAGCGATGGGCTATCGGATTCGGTAAAACCTCTATCCAAGTCCTCAACTTTTCTCTATTTTTCTCGGTATGGACGAACGCTCCGATGTATATTAATCTTTAGTTGCATGGAGGTAATGTAAATGCATACAACAATTAAATCAAAAAAAATAGGTGATATGACTGTTGATGAGCTACGGAGCGTCATCAGAGACACCATGCATGAATTTATTGACCCTGACCATGGTTTGACTTTGCAACCAACAATCGAACAAGAACTGAAAGAATCAAGAAAAGAACGGAAAAAAGGGTCTGGGATTTCCCTGAGTTTGGTAAAGAAACGGCTTGGGCTTACCTGATGCACAAAGTCATCATCCTTCCAAAGGCGCTTGATGATTTAACAAAACTCGACAAAACAACAGCGAAAAGAATCCTCGAACGGATAGAATGGTTTTCGCAACATATTGAAGCAATTACTCCAATCCCCCTGAAAAGCAAGCTATCGGGCTTTTTCAAACTGCGTGTCGGTGACTGGCGTGTCATCTATGAAATAGAATCGGCCACAGAAGAGAAATATACCAATAGATAAACAATGGCGCCGCTGGATGACACGAAGCGGAAAAAGTATTTGCAATAAGCCTGCGAAAGCTGGAGAATAAATCAATCACAACTTTATCAATCATCAAAGCGCATAAGGCGTAGCGCTTTCAGCAGGGGGAACAGTGGGCTATTGTATTCGGCAAGGTATTTCTATTGGGCGGCAGAGAGTTATTGAAATATTGACGTCCCCCTCACATATTAGTTTATCGAATACCCTTCTGTTCGAATTATTTCCTCAATTGCATTTCTCAAACCTGGGACTTTGTTCTGAACCACGTCCCAGACAAGATCATAATCAACGCCGAAATAATCGTGAATCAAACGGTCGCGCATACCGGCCATAGATCTCCATTCCACCTGAGAATGCCTTTCTTTCATGTCACCCGGCACCTTCTTGGCTGCCTCACCAATAATCTCAAGGCTCCTAACGATGGCCCGCTTCAGAGTATCATCCCCGGCAAAATTCTCTGCGGAAACCCCCTCGGCCCTTTTCATAATAAATTGTGTCTCGTCGAGTATGTGACGCAGATATTCAAGCGGCGAGCTGGGCATATTCGACCTCTTTAAGAATATTGGGTCCGATATATGGGCTCAACGATTCCGAAGTAATGAGTTCAACTCTCTGTAGAAAAAGCGTCTCCAGATAAAAAGAAAGCGCCATAAAGTTATCGAATGTTTTCTTTTCCTTTTCGAACTCCACCAACAGATCAATATCACTGACATCCTTCTGTTCGCCTCGAACAAAGGACCCGAAAAGCCCAAGGCGCTTTACTCCAAGGCTCCGCAAATATGCCCCATTCTCACATAGCCTGTTAAGTACATCCTCTTTTGTTGTGATCAATTCTCCCATTCCTTCACCTTCAAAGGTCTAAGATGAATAATACCAGATTTGACAGTATATCACAACGCACTTTTAGAGTCCATGATGCATCGGTTGGAAAAAAGTATTTGCAATCCCCCGGCGAAAGTAGGAGAACAAATCATTCACAACTTTGTCGATCATCAAGGTGCATAAGGCGCAAAGCTTTCAGCAGAGGAGCATTTGACTAATTTCGCATATATGGTATAATCTGAATGTAAGAAATTCAGATCAGGAGATACGGCATGATTACACAATTAAGAGGGAGATCGCAGATAACCCTTCCAAGTGACGTTGTAAAGAAGATGAAGCTGCAGGAAGGAGACAACCTGGACATAGCAATAGAAGATGACAGGATCATTATCAAGCCCGTTATCGTCATTGATCGCTCCCAGGCATGGTTCTGGTCTAAAGAATGGCAGAAAAAAGAATTGGAAGTCGACAAACAAAAAACTGGAGGAAAGATAAAGAAAGCTTCAAACAAAAAAGATCTCTTCAAAAAACTGGGGCTCGATAAGGTTTGAACATTTACTTCTCAGACCTCTTTCTTGAGAATATTAATCGCCTGCCCATCGAAGCAAAAAAAACATTAAAAAAGAAACTTGATCTTCTGGTAGACAACCCGAAACATCCATCACTGAGAACAAAAAAAATCAAAGGAACCGAAGATATATTCGAAGCGAGCATAAATACCAAGTTGCATTCGAAGGCGCACCGAGGCAACGACGAGGAGCCGACGGAGGCGTACACGGAGGTACGTCGAGGAGCGCGACGAGGAGATAACGAAGATGAGTCGATGAAGGCAACTTGGTATAACATGGACATCAGGATGACTTGGGAATTTTACGAGGACGGCATCTTGCTAAGAAATATCGGTAGGC
>PNOF01000102.1 GCA_013824645.1 Syntrophus sp. (in: bacteria)
ACCTTTCCACTGGCAATAGTTACTTTCCTTGAATCTTGTTGACATTTGTTCAGTACAATATCAGAATGGTATGTATATTGTTGGTGTCCACTATTAACATCAGGGGTCAGCGCTGGATTTGCTGCGAAAAGACAAGGCAGCAGAGGAGAAAACCGTCAAGGAATTTACCACCCGCCTTAACCTGTACACAGCGGGTAAGTCTTACACACAGTATCGATCGGAATAACCGGTGTCTGTATCCGAGAGATGAATGCAGGCGCTTGCGGTTTATACCTTGTGCTGGGGCCGATGTTGATTGCTCCGAAACGTTTCGATTCAATCTGCAAGATTGAATCGGCAAAGGAGATTAACAGGTTTTTGGGGGAAGGCGGCAGGAGTTTTCCGGGGGTAATCGGGGTAGAGGATAGATGAACCTCATTTAGGATGTATAATCAAGTTATCTGTTCGTTGCGGGCAGAAAAAAGGAGGATGAAATGAAAAAAACGATGATCTTACTGGTTACTGTGCTGTTGGTTTTGATGGTGTCCATCACTTATGCGGAACAAAAGCAAATGAGTGCTCAAACGAAACTATCTGCCGAGGAACAAATTGAATACTTGGGTGATTCCATTAAAACATATGATGATATTATAAAAGAAACGGATTCCATTATCGATATCTATCAAAAACAAAGAACATCTATTGTAGAACAACGTGCAAAGCTTAGTGTTCTTAAAGATATGCTGGTGTCCTCTAGCAGAATACAAGTAAAAGAGAGGGGAACCGGGACGGAAATTGTAGGTTATACAGCTGCCGGTGCTTTAGGTGCGGTGAGTCCTGTAGGCGGTGTGGTTTTAGCTGTAGGAACGGGGATTAACGCAGCCCTTGACCACTCCATAAAAAAAGTAGAACAACATAACCAAAAAATAGAGGAAAAATTAAAGGAACAGCGAGACTGGAAAGCCTCACATCCAGGTAGAAGATAGTAATTAAGAACAATATAGAAAGCAGATGTGTATAAAATTACATTTAGCACCAAAAGAGATTAAAATTGTCCGCAACGGCAGATAACAGAGTACTTGAGTTTAACACCACAAGGCTAAGCCATTTTTAGCACAGCTGCGGGTGATGATGAAGCCAGCATTACCCGCGCTAAGTTTTACGATTTGCTTGTTAAGGTGAATAATAGCCCAATAATTATGCATTTCTTTCAAAGGTGATTGGTGACGTGGTATGCTTCACGCCTGGAGAGACTATGACTTTTTTGTATATTCTGTATGGCAATGCAATCGGCGGCAGAAAGACACTTATTCCCGTGCTGGATGAAATGGTCTGCAAACAATTCAGCAGGAAAAGCTGCAGCAGCTTTTGTCTTTTTAGTCTGTTACTTATTTGCGTTCTTTTTGCCGGTCAGGTATGGGCAAGCGAACTGGCAGCCCTGACATTGCAGGACTTCAGGTCTGGTTTTGAAAGCGCCCTTGCAAAGAAAGATTCTCCTGCCATGAAGAAATTGGCCGGGGAGCACCCGGAAAAGCTGCGTCACCTCCTTGACGAAATTTTGTCCGAGTTTTCCAAGGCCTCGGCTGGATCACGCACAATGGATGCAGAAAAGGCGTGCGTCCTCGCAGCGGCTGCCGCCGGACTTTCGCAGGAACTGTTTGATGATCCTTTCCCTGCAAAACAAGTCAGGCTTTATAGATCATGGAGCCGCGACGAACATCTTCTGAAGATCAGTGCTAATGTTTATTTGAGGCAGACCAGTGCGGCCTTTGATGAGGGACGCTACGGTGACGTACTCGCCCCTGGGCGCCCTGCTCTGGAGATTTACACTGCCCTCAAGGACGAGGCGGGGCAGGGGCAGGCGCTTCATTATATGGGACAGGCCGAGCGGAGACTCGCTAACCATCCCGATGCCCTGTCATTGCACCATCAGGCACTCGCCCTGGCGACTCAGGCGTCTGACCGTTTGGGTCGTGGAGTGGCGCTCATTGACATAGGCGATGTCCATGAGAGAAAAAAAGAACAGGAAGTAGCAATAAAATTTTACACTGAAGCGCTTCAGGTACTGAAATCCCCGGCAGATTGGCAGGAGGCGGCTCGCGCACTCCGACAGCTCGGAGACGTGCATGTGGCAACAGGAAACTTCGAGAGCGCCTACAGGACATACAACCAGGCCCTTCAATATGCTGAAAGGGCAAAGGATATGTGGCATGTCGCGGAATTTAATGATTACATTGGCTTTTGTCACCGAAGGCTGGGCGACTACGGAATGGCTATAAAGTATCACCAAAGAGCCCTTGAGAGTGCGGGAATGATTGTATCGACTGATGTCAGGTTGCGGGCCCGCGCAAGGTCGCTGAACCATCTGGGCATCTGCACCTCGAAACTTGCCGAGGAAGACGCGGCAAAGGGCATCCCGGGGCCGGCAGCGGAAAGATACCGTGTGGCCATAGTTTACGAAGAAGAGGCTCTGGAACTTGCAGCGAAAGTGCAGGATCGGTGGCGCCAGGGCTATGTTCTGCGGGCGCTGTCACTTATGCATCGCGAGAGGGGTGTCCTTTTAAAGGGGCAGGAAGCGATTCAGGAGTTTCAACTTTCACTCCGCCGGGCGGACGAGGCACTCGAACTTGGTATAAGCATGAAAGAAAAGGAATGGCAGGGTCTTGCCCTGCACTACAGGGCTCTGGCGCTTGTCCTGCTGGACCGGGAGCAGGAAGGTCTCAATACTTTTCAGCAGGCGCTCGATTTGTGGGAGCAGATGGGAGATCTCCAGTCGGCCGGGTATGCGCACCAGTTTGTGGCGCGGCAATTCCATGAAGCGAGAGGACGACTGGATGATGCTGAGGTTTCTTATGACAGTGCGATACTTGCTTTTGAAAAGATCGGAGATGTCGAGTCGCAAGGTTTCACCATGCTGGACAAGGCGCGAGTCCTTGTACTGCGGGGACAGAAGGAAAACGCGGCAAACCTCTATGATCAGGGTATCTCCAAGCTGGAGACAGTGCGGACAAAGGCGGGGTTTCCTGAGTTCAGGAAGGCCTTCATGGGAAAAATCTACGACCGCTATGAAGAAGCCGCGCTATTTGCGCTTGGAAATGGTTTCAACGATCGTGCTCTACTGTATGTCGAAAGCATGAAAGCCCGGTCCTTTCTCGACCAACTGGCGGAGGGGCGCGTAGAAGTGGAGAAGGGCATTGACCCTGATCTCAAGCTCAAGCGGGACAAATTTGAAAGTGCCATCTCTGCCGAGACCGACAAGATCTCCGAAGAGTTAAGAAAACCTTCGGCAGATGGTAATGTGCTTGCCACTTTGAATGCAAAAGTAGAACATCTGGCAGTGGAACTAAACCGGGTGGTAAAGCAGATCCGGTTGCAGAACCCCCAATATGCTTCCGTGAGGTATCCGGTCCCTGTAACGGTGGCCGAGCTTCAGGGCAAGGTGCTCACCAAAGATGAAGTCCTTCTCGAATATTTCATTACATCGCATGGTGTTTTTTGCTTTATTGTCACCACCGACAGCTTCGAGGTTGTGAAGCTGGCCATAGGAGAGGAAGACCTCCACAACAGGGTCAGGGCACTTCTCGAAAATATCCGGCCAGGTTATGCCAGGGGAGAAGGGTATGACCGGGTTTTGGCAGGCCAGCTCTATGACATCATGATAAAACCCTTTGAAAAAGCACTAGAGGGCAGGACACTGATTATTGTACCGGACGGTATTCTTGCCAGACTTCCCTTCGAAGCCCTGGTCATAGTAAAAGAAGGCAAGCGGTCCTATCTGCTCGAAAAGTATGTAGTGAAATACATACAGTCCGCTTCCGTCCTTGCCCTGCTGAGGACTCACGGAAACGTTGCACAGGCGAGCGAACGGTTCATCGGCTTCGGCGACCCGGTCTATGACTATAAAAGTTTCAAACGGGGAAAACCGGAGATTGATGCCAGTCTTACCGGACCAGGTATTGCCGGGTTGGGAGTCCGGCTGAGTCGTCTTGACGCGAGTGGTGACGAGATCAGGGCAATCAAACTACTTTTCCAGAAAAAAAAGATTACAGGAAAGATTCTTCTTCGGAAAGAAGCAAGAGAGGACTATGCCAAAGGAGCCGGGATGGACAAGTACGGCTATATACATTTCTCGATGCATGGCATCGTTACACCAAAGCTGCAGGCGATTGTATTTAGTCAGATACCGGGTGCCAGAGACGACGGGCTGCTCACAGTGGGCGAGATCATGAATCTTCGCTATAATGCCCGACTCGTGGTCCTTTCAGCATGCCAGACCGGCCTCGGAACGACAGAGCGCGGTGAGGGTGTCACCGGGCTCACCCGGGCAGTGATGTATGCAGGCAGCGCCGCAGCGGCAGTCAGTCTATGGAACGTTGACGATACTGCAACTAGGGAGCTGATGACGTGGTTTTATAAAGGCATACTCCAGAAAGGGGCGGGCAAGGCAGATGCCCTCCGTCAGGCGAAGCAGGACTTGCTCAAGACACGCTACCGCCATCCCTATTTCTGGGCTGCCTTTGTTATGTACGGAGAGTAATTCCATTTCTAAATCAAGGATGATATTGAGGCGGCAAGGAGGAGGAAACCGGAGCGTACACCAGTACGTGAGGATTTACGACGACGCTGCCAACAAAGATAGCGCCTTG
>PNOF01000103.1 GCA_013824645.1 Syntrophus sp. (in: bacteria)
CGCGTCTCTTACTTCACGGGTAATGGCAAGCTTTAATGAGCGCTCCTCCTCCTTTGCCTTATCCAGTTCTACCCTCTCTTTGCCAATCTCAGACCGTATGAGACCTCCATCGAGGATAGGCATCGTGAGCCTGAGGCCGGCATTCCAGTTTTCTTTAAAGGCAAGTTCATGACCGGCATTTCCGCCATACTGGGCGGAGGCAAAAATATCAGGCAGTCTCCTCCCCCGGGCTATCTTTACCCGCTCATCGCTGATAAGCCTTTTTTTCGCAGCAGCTTTATAATCAGCCCTTTGGGAAAAGGCCCTTGTCAAACTTTCTTCAAGGACAGGGCGAGTCTCAACACCTGTATTGTTGGGATCGATGGAGATTTCGGTATGCATTTCATCCATACCCATCAGTGTCTTTAAAAGTTCATAAGTACTTGCCAGAGAGTTCTTCATGACAAGTCTATTCTCCATTGCATGGGAAAGCTCGACCTCTGTCTTAAGCAGGTCCAGTTGCGGCACAGTGCCTGTTTTGAGAAAAAGTTCCACATTCTTCTTATGTAATTCAAGCTGTTTTACTGACGCTTCATGAGCGAGCAAGAGTTTTTCTAATTGCCCTATTTTGTAGTAAACATTTGAGAGGTTATAAACAAGTTCCTGTTTACTCATTCTATAATTATCCTGAGCAATAGTCTTTCGTATCTCGGCAACATTCACTCCCCTGTAGAGTCTTCCTCCCCGAAAAAGAGGGAGTTTGAAAGAGACACCGGTGTCCAAAATAGTCCTGTCGAAGTCAGGAAAATCTGTTCCGGGGCCAATAGGAGGCTTAATGACAACGGGCGTCAGGGGAGTATCATACCGGTAACGCGTAATACCACTACCAAAATCTATCCGTGGCATCCTTTCGGCTTTTGCCGCATCAATTCCATAGGTTTCAGTTTCGATGGCCTTTCCGGCTATTCTGATGTTCGGGTTGTGTTTGAGGGCATAATGGATAATAGAGGTAAGGTCATATCTGTTGACCTTTGATTCAGCGGGAGAGTTCTCAACCAATGCTGTTTGGACACTCTTTTCCCTGAAACCGGGACCAACTGAGTCATTAGCCAGTGAGCTTTCAGGTAACAGCATGAGACCGAGGATGAGCATCAGACCGGCAATATAGCAGCATGTTCGTATTACTCTTCTCAAACCACAACAATTCATTTCCTATCTCCCTTTCTTCGGTACTGCATATGATTTAATCGCGTTCAGTGAAAAACTGGTGATATGGTCGGCTATGACCTTTGTTTCACTCGTGGAGGACCTGTCAGCAGGAAAAAGCTTTTCTCTTATGGGCTGCGCGTAAAAGAAAAAAAATGTTTGACCTATCACACTGCCGCAGCAGAGGCGGATTGTTTTTTCAGACACCTGTTTTCCCAAAAGTTCCCGAATGATTGCCGAAAGAGCACCGAAGGTTGGCCGTACGATCTCGCCAACAATGACATCAAGTCCCTCTGTAGGCTCCATAAGTTCCCGTATGATCATCATTCTGAGCCAGGGAGATTCTCCCTCGCGGCACCCATGAATCCTTTTGATAAATTGCATTATGAAGGCCTTAAGACGTTCTTCCGGCGGGGAAGAAGTATCAGATCCTGCATCAAGGGGGTATTGTTCAAAGGAGACTGTTCGTAAATGCTTAAGCGCAGCAAGATAGAGGCCCTTCTTGTCTCCAAAGTGGTAATTGATGGCGGCAATATTAACGGAAGCGAGTTTGCATATTTCACGCACCGTTGCATTGCGAAATCCCGATTCCGCAAAGACTTTGCCCGCGACCTCGATAATACGTTTCTTAGTATCAGAAAGAGGATTGTCCTGTCCTTTCATCGCGCTCCTTAATTAAACATAAGTTTTATACATTTGTTTCATACTATTATTTAAAACACTTGTTTTATTTTGTCAAGAAGATAATGAGGACCCAAATATACCAATAAAATCTCTACGGGCCACAGACAAAGGCCGCGTTACGCTTTTGCCCGCTCCTATGTGTGACAAAGAAAGCGTGAACGCTTTTAAGTCATTTCCGTCTTTTATCGTTAAGATTCTGCCGACTTTTCTGTAGTCACAAGGCAAAGTTTGCACCTGCTAATGTTGTATTCGTGGTGATAGCCATGGGTAACGATTTCGTAATGAAAGGTACAACAAAAACGACAGGGTCAGTAATGGCCCTGTCGTTAGATTAATCAATACTAATTTGACTACCTACCTTTTATGTTCTCGCTCCCCGTCCTTGAGGTCCTTCTGTTGCCCGAGGGTGTTGTGGCTGTTGAAGTTGAGGTTGGCTCCCTGGCTCTTGTCTTTGTGGTTGTTGAAGCCTCTCCTGAGGTTGCTGTCTTGGCTCTCTCTGCCGATATTGGCGGGCTTGAGGGATCCGTTGGGATTGACGAACCTCAGGTCTCTGCTGGAGTTGGCGAACCTCAGGTCTCTGCTGATATTGGCGGGCTTGAGGGATCCGTTGGGATTGACGAACCTCAGGTCTCTGCTGATATTGCTGAACTCCCGGTCGCTGTTGGGATTGACGAACCTCAGGTCTCTGCTGGAGTTGGCGTTCCCTCCCTTGTCTTAGTTCCTGTCTCTGTTGTTGTGTTCGAGGTCGATAGCTCTGGACGCCCCACGTTTGTCCCCTTTCCCAATATCGATCATTACGCCAGCTCTGCCAGTTACCTTGAAGTCGTCGGTGAGGAATCCGTTCATAATCCCACCGGTGTCCGTACCAATTACGGTCTCTGTAATATCCTCTCCAATATGGGTCTACATCATAATAAAAACTTGGAACAGAGTTATAATAAGCCCAATCCCAGTCATAATATTGTGAGCGATACCAACGACCTTCCCATAGACGCCACCACCAACCATTCCAGAAAAACAAGTCTAAACCTACTACATCAGGAACAACGTAAACATCATCCGTATCCGGCAACGCTATCACATCCGGAGGTGCGGCAAATGCAATGGGCGGAGGCAAATCAATATTAACGCTTATACCCACCTGTGCCATGGTTTGAAGAGGAACTACAATTACCATTGCCAAAAGCATAGTTCCAAAAAGTACCTTCTTCATTTTGTTGCCTCCTTTATGTACCCACCGATAACATTCCATGAGAACTTCCCATATAAGTTATGAAGCAATATTGATGCCGAAAACTCTTGTTTCCAATATGCTGATATCAATGGGAAAATCATCTGTCAAACCAGAACTTTCAACATTTCTGTCGTTTTTCATCAAATTATCCGACAAAACTGTCGAAAAGTGTGTTTACTAATCAATGACCTGCTCCTCCAGAAATGGTCAAGCCGTTAAGTCATAGTTTTGGTTGAATTTGACACAGAAAGGCAGGGAGTGTTTTTGTCACCTACGAAGCGAGTATAGGGAATACTACGAAGAACCACGAATTACGGATAGAAATGTAGTGTAACAAAGAATTGAGCCAGAGCCGACTTGTCGGCGATTGGCTCCAATGTCTGGTTATGAAGCCTCTTTTCCTTCATGCCTAAATTCAACGGCAACTGCCTTCGAGCTTATACCCGACTATTATTCCTTCTGGATTTACCTCCCAGTGGATAAGACAATTCTTGCTGTCTGGTTCGATATACACCCAGTTGCCATTTTCGAGTTTATAGGTCTTCTCTTGCCAACCAATTCTCGAAGCATAGGAACCGGAGTCGGCGACACGCATCTTTTGTTTCTCAATGGGACAACCTATTTTGTTTTCGGTGTACTCTCCGATAGACGGGATGTTGTGGAGACATCCGGATAACAGCAAGGCACCGATAATAATCAGGGATAATGTCGGTTTCATCTTCCGCTCTACATGGATTTTTGTTTCTGTTCCTTCATAACATATAATAGACCGCAAGCGGTAATTTCCGAAATATTAGTATTTACAATGAAAAATGTCAATAAACAATGTTCATTCGTTATGGAGCGATAATGCCAATAAAATAAATTAGTTACATTCTTATCAGAGAAATAACGGCACTACAACTTTTGCAATATATTATTAATATAA
>PNOF01000104.1 GCA_013824645.1 Syntrophus sp. (in: bacteria)
GATCATCCATCATATTAAAATTGTTAGCAAAGTAAGCTTTCAGTTGAGAAAAGGGCAGGTAGGCAGGGTTTATCGGCGACATGTTGGCAGACAGGAGGGTCAGAATTCTGAGAGCAGTAAAATGAGATCCAGATATCTCTGACCTAATCTTAAACAGGTTCGGTATGCTGCTCGACTCTTCTGCATAAAAAAAGCGATAGGGAACCATCATTGGTCGGAGTACCTGGTGAATTTTCAGTGTCCACCCACCCCTTCGGATCATCTCATCGACGCGGGTGTATCCTGATAAAAGAAATTCCCGAAAGAGTTCTAACGATAGACGCATATTTCCATGTGCACAAGCCCTAAGAAATTTATCCAAGTGCGATGACTGTCCCCGCTGAAACTGCTGACGCAAAACCCTTAGCAATCTATCGATATTCTGAATCTTCTGGTGGTCTACCCCGGGCAATATGGCTCCGGTTCGGTCTGGACTAGCCAAGATGTCGGACATATACGCCAACCGTTTAGAAAAAACCTCCTCTGTGGGAGGGCTGCTCAAGTGAAAACCGCTGTTGGGGAAAGCATCAAGTGTTCCGTGCAATTTCGAGTAATGAAATCTCTCCTCGCGCATTGAGATTACAACGAGACATTTGAGTCTGGTAGAAATATGCTGGGCCAGTGTAAAGCTATAGTCCTGCATGTCAGTGGAGAATTGATCGGTATTGTCGAGCACTACTATTAACCCCTTCTGACGTGTTCTCCAGTGTTCGGCTATCCTTACCGCACAGTACTCTGAATCCTGAAGCCATTCCTTGATAAGACCATTTAATTGTATGTTGTACATTTCTGACTTTGGGTCGAGCCCGGCAAGCGTCTGTTTCTGAGCCTGTCTATATCTATCAGCGAAAAGGTTAATAATGCCTTCCCGATCTCCATTCAATACGTTGTTTTGATCAATACTATTGAGTAGTTGTATCCAAATCTGCTTCTCTATGTTCGTTCGTTCCTCTGGGCATTCGAGCAAGTCGACTACAGCAACAACCGCGAAATTTTTAACAACGTCTGGAGGACGGTGGTAAAGGAGTCTTCGGATGAATGTTGACTTGCCTGATCCTTTGCCACCGAAAAGGATTATGACTTCACCTTTTTGACGACCGCAAACGCCATCAACTATCCTTGTTCCGAAAGCCCCTCCTTCAGAATCATCTAAAAACTCTTTTACATTGTAATTTTGAAAGTATGGAGAAAGGCAGTCGTAGATTACTTGGTTAACTCCTGCAATATTAACGGTATATTCGCGCATGTTTACATAACATCGCTCCATGAATTCGTCATCCCGCTCATTCATTACGCCCAGGTAGCGACCTGCGAGGGGGCGAAGAAATGGAGCTAAGTGATTTGACGTAACCTCTTGGTCATAGGCAACAATTCCGGTTTTTGGATAAAAGACTTCTCTTCGTTGCGATTGAATGCCCCCTAACAATTGAACCAGCGACGCCCGATCTGTGATATCTGCGTAACCCAGCTTGTTTGTTGCATCCGTAAAACAATCACAAAAGTAACGCAGACCAAAAATGACAAAGGCGTTGAGGTCTCGCCAGTCCCGTTGGCGTTCGAATGTCTTGAAGAATACCCATTGATGCCCGTTTGTAACCGCCGCGTATTCACAACCTACATTGGTGCAGTAAGTTCTAACTTGTTCAACTGCGCTTCGCATGGTCGGGTCTGTAAGTAATGTCTTCATTCGAATAATTGAGCTTAGAGACTGTTGGCCAAAATTTGCTGGAAACGTAAAGTACTTGCCTTCTTTTTTGGCCTCAATCAATAAAAACAGTTTGTCTTGGCGTCCAAGAAGCCCGTAGTCGGCATATCCGGGATCAATAAAGGATTCACAGTGAACTGCTGACCGCGGCCAAGAAAGGATGTCGTGTAAAGTAACGTCAATAACCTGATGACGTGTATCGGCCTCGTTGAGTTCGTGGGTAGAGGAGTATTTGTCTGCCAAGGTACAAGCCATATCATGCGGGGTTTTTATCGGTAGTGTCATTTGTCCCTCATATGTTTTTCCTTCCGGCCTATTTTTTGGATCGGCCATAGGAGTTTATGCTTGTTGGGCAACTCGAATCCTAAGGGGTTGCGATATCTTTATAATGATTATCACTTATAACAATCCATATCAAGCCAAATCTCAAGATAGCACCATTACAGGAAGCTACCAAGCCGTTCTGCCTAATTTAAACGTGAGCGGCTTTGCCCAAAACCTCTTCAGCCCATTGATTAAGGCTTTTACCTGTGGTTTTTGCCATGGCAAGGGCTCTGGCATGAATCTCAGGGGAAACGCGGAGCATAATCTTACCGGAAGCTGCCTTCAATGGTGTGCGGCCAGTAGTAGCGCAATCTGCAACATAATGCTCAATGGCGGCCTCGAAATCAGCCCGGAGTTCTTTTACGGTTTCTCCATGGAATGTTATATTATCGGCAATTCCTATAATCTTGCCAATAAAGATGTTATCCCTTTGATCAAATTCAATCCGGGCCGTATATCCCTTGCAGGTCATTACATTTTTCATAGTTTTACCTCCAGTTGCCTCAACCACTCGCGAATTTCTTCGACCTGATACTTTTTAGCTTCCTTGCCAGGATGAGGCCGCTGAAGGTACTGTCGGCTTCCCTTCAGCTCAAAGACAATACGGGAGCCTGAACCTTCCCGGATATCCCCGCCAAGGGCTGATATCAGGGCTTTAATGTCGGAAAACAGAATGCCTCCTCGCGTAGGGACCGCAAAGATTGCCTCAAAAACGCGCCGGTGTTTTGCCTTCATTATATTATGATAGCACTTTAAGATAGCTCATGCAAGCAATATATGATAGCATAAAGTTTGCTTAGGAAAACCCGTCATGTCCTCTATATTATCTCATATTGTGCACTTTTAAGTTGAATTCGCCATGTTTGACCGTAGACCTTGAGAACTTTAGGCAATCGATGCTTGAATTTACATGATTACATCTATTTATGCGCCTTTTGCTTTGTTTTTCCAGCCAGATCAAGCAAAACTTCAGGATGTTTTGCTGCAACCATTAAGAGGACTTTTGCCGGTCCTTCCGGTTTACGTCTCCCTTGTTCCCAGTTGCGAAGCGTTCCAACGCTTATCCCCATCAGAGCAGCAAACTTATCCTGAGACAAACCATAATTGTTACGGAGTTTTTTAACTTCCGACTCAGGAAATTCAAAAACCCGTGAGGGCTTCATGGTGTCTTTCATAATAGCACTGCCCTGTTTTACGCTTTCCATAAGCTCTTCAAATAATTCCTTTTTCATGGATACTCTCCTTCGACAACCTTTTTTAGCAGTTGTAGCTGATCCGGTGTCAGGTCATCCTGTTCATTCTTCGCATATGCAAAGACGAGCAAGAGGGTGTTCTGTGCAACAAACCAGTAGTATATAACCCTCGTACCCCCGCTCTTTCCGTGGCCCTTTGCAGACCAACGCAGCTTCCTTAGACCACCGCTTCCTCGAATAACCTTGCCGGCATCAGGCTTATTGAGCAAGTGCAACTGCAGCAACCGGTATTCTTCATCAGGCAGGATTGCAAGAATCCTTTTTGTGAATATCGGAGTCTCAATAATGACCATACCATATTATACGCCGTTGGCGTATAATATACAATTAAAATAGTCTCTGAATGCTTTGCACCGCATTTGTTTTTACATGTGGTTTTTGCCATGGCAAGAGCTCTGGCATGAATCTCAGGAGAAACGCGGAGCATAATCTTGCCGGAAGCTGCCTTCAATGGGTTGCGGCCTGTAGCAGCGCAATCTGCGATATAATGATCAATGGCAGCTTCGAAATCAGCCCGGAGTTCTTTTACCGTTTCTCCATGGAATGTTATGGTATCGGCAATTCCTATCCCTTTGATCAAATTCTATCCGGGCTGTATATCCCTTATAGGTCACTACATTTTTCATAATTTTACCTCCAGTTGTGC
>PNOF01000105.1 GCA_013824645.1 Syntrophus sp. (in: bacteria)
ACGCCTCCCTTCATGGGCTGAGAGTAGGTTTTGCATTATCACCGTCATTACATCCCCATGCCATGAACCGATTTTCCCGCAATCGTCGGCTAATTTCAAGGAAAAAATCATTGGTGGGGTAGTGAAAACGCAGCTCTGTTTTTGTTGGCCCTCACAAACGAGTGGCGACAGAAATCTTCATATTTTTGCAACACCTATCGGGTGAGGGTTCTGCCCGATTTGCCTTCCATCCTCATAGATCGTAACAGCCTTTTCATGCCTGATTGTTCATGAGTTTCAGAAAAGTATCGGGATTGACGATGGAAATGCCTTCAAAGGAGATACGGTCCGTGAGGTGATGGTCTCTGGAAACGATGAAATCTGCCTTTCCTTCTAAGGCACAGGGAAGCAGCATATTATCGGATGGGTCTTTGTCGATGCGGTGGATGGCTGCCTTGCCGGAAACCACAATCGCTGTCCTCGCAATTCTCTGGAGGGCGTCTTTTATCTTTTCTGGCGTTATAGAACGTTTTATAAAAAGCTTTCTGATTTTTTCATAATTCAGTACAAGGCTGATTTCTTCGAGAAGCGCTGGAGAGAGCACCAATTCGAGTTTTGAATCAAGGGCCATTTTCAGAATTGTTGCTGGTTTTCCCTCCGGCGAGAGAATTGCACTCACCACAAGATTCGTATCGAGAACGACGCGGGTCATACTATTCTATTTCTGACTGCCTTGACCGCTTCGTCTATTGTATCTTCAACAACTTGAGGGCTTTCTTCCCTCATCTTGTCCCATATATTGTTGACCGCCTCCAGGGCAGACACCCTATCAGTCTCAAGCATCCTGTATTTGTCTATCGATATAATGGCCACCAAAGGCTTTCCTGCCCTTTCAATAATATATTCATCGCCCCTCAATGCTACTTCGTTCATCACCTGACCAAGGTTTTGCCTGGCTTTCAAGGCTGCAACTTTCTTAACCATGGGGCACACTCCTTTACATTATAATTATATCAATCATACTAACCATTATAACTGATATGATGTTAATGTCAAGAGCGTTGATGTAATGGGTGCACAAAACCCCTTCTCCAATGCCACCCGAGACGCTACGGTGGAGAAGTGACGCTCTCTGAAAGGTCGGGAACGTTGGTAACATCAATAACTTTCCTGATTTCCCCGCCCATGAATTTATTTTAGGCAATTGCAATCGAATACTGATGCCAGACAAATGAACGCCGATATATTCGGCCTTTGTAATTTTCAAATATATTGTTCATAAAATATAGCAAATATGCTATAATGAATACATGAATTGGACAATCACCTATTACAGTGAGTCAGTTCAAGCAGAGATCCTTGACTTACCGGCTGGGCTCCTTGCTCGCTACCTCCGATACACGGATCGTATGGAAACATATGGACCTGATTTGGGAATGCCTCACACGCGGGCAATGGGAGACGGGCTGATTGAACTGCGGCTAAAGGCCATGGAGGGCATTGCCCGTATACTCTACTGCACGATGATTGGGAAGAAAATTATGATACTACACCATTTTATCAAGAAATCTGAAACAACACCGCGTAGGGAGCTTGCCATAGCCCGACGGCGGATGAAGGAGGTCGTAGATGTTAACACACAAAGAGCTTAAATCTCGCGCTCTTGAGCGTGCCAATGTAAGAGCCGAATATGATCGGCTCGGGGATGAGTTTGCTTTCCTGGATGAATTCTTGAAAGCTCGGTCCGCAGCCGGTATGAGTCAGGCGGAACTTGCCGAGTGCATGGGAACAACCCAGTCAGTGATTGCACGCCTGGAGTCGGGTCATGGCAAACACTCTCCTTCTCTGGCCACATTGCGCAAATACGCCCATGCCCTTGGTTGTCGTATTGATTTACGGCTGGTAAAGGAGCCAAAAAGTACAAAGACACGAGGTCGAACAACCCACAGTTCCTGAATCGTCGGTACATTGCAAGCGGAAAATCGCCGATCAGACAATCGAATGCCATCTGAAATCTTCACAGTTTCGGAATGCTTGCCGGTTGCGGAGTTCAAGAAGCAGGTAAGGGAACCCGATATTTTGAATAACAGCCGCGGATAGGCTCCGGATGATTATTCACAGATCACTTTTTCTGATTCCGGAGGGCCTCCACGCAGGCGAGATGACCCCGTGACCTTTCTCCTCTGCTGCTGTTGATGCCCATGTGAGTTTGTATTCGCCATATTTGTCGTTAACTGTATCCATGGCTCGCAAAAGGGCTGCTCTTTCCTTTTGGTTTGCTTCGTCAAAGAGGGTGAGTTGCTCGTTCCTCCCGAATGATGAGAGGGAGACACCAAGGAGGCGTATGCTTTTTTTCAGATGTATTCCGTCAAGGATAGAGAGAGCGGTCCGGTAGATTTCATTGGTATCGTTTGTGTAAACAGTCAACGTTACCTGCTTGGTAAATGTTTTGAAATCGGCATATCTGACCGTAAGAGTAACTTTTCTGCCTTTATAACCGTAACGTCTCGCCCTGCGCCCTACCATTTCGCTTAAGCGGAGAAGCTGAGGCTCTATTTCTTCCTGCTTCCACAAATCCCTCGGGAAAGTAGTGCTGTGGCCTATTGATTTTGCTTCCGGTGTAACCAGTTCAAGGGGGCGGTCAAGCATTCCCTTGCCCATTGCCTTAAGGCGCCCGCCAAGTATGCCGAACTTTTCTGTTAAAAGAGGAATGGGTGTTCTTCCCAGTTCCCCGCAGGTCCTGATACCCATGTCTTGCAGTTTTTCCTCGGTATGGGAGCCGATACCCCAGAGCTTTTTCACCGGAAGATTTTCGAAAACAGATGGCACGGCTGCCTCATCTATCCACCGGAGGCCGTCAGGTTTGGCAAGGTCGCTTGCCAGCTTGGCGATAAGGATGTTCGGACCCATTCCCACGGTACAATTGATATAAAGCTCGTCTTTCACGGTTTTTTTGATGGTTTGTGCAAGTTCTTCAGGGTTTCCATAGAGATGGTACGATCCGGTTACATCAAGGAAGACCTCGTCAATGGAATAGATTTCAATATCAGGGGTAAAGCGCAGGCAGATTTCTTCGAGCCTGCCGCAAATGTAGGCATACTTCTTGTTATCACCAATAACAAAAATGATATGGGGACAGAGCTTTTTTGCTTCATGAAGGGTCATCCCCGTTTTGACGCCATAGGCCCTTGCTTCATAGGAAGAGGTGGTGATGATTGTTCTGGCACCGGCGCCGGTTACGGCAATGGGTTTGTCTCTCAGGGCTGGATTTGCCTGCTGTTCCACGGAGGCAAAAAAGGCATCCATATCAACGCAAAGAATGATTTTCGACATAGTGATGAATTATTATACCCTGAACTCTGAATGAAGAACAACACCCCGAGGATTGTCATGAGGTATTTTCTACACATCCAACTTCATAATGGAGAGTCAAGATATTAGCAATTACCAAAGAAAGGGGAGGCTTCCCGGAGACCACAAATCATCATTTGTTTTCCACCCCCTGGCTGCCAGCTTCCATCTTGTCCTCATAGATCGTTACAGCCTTTTTCATGGTTAACCCTTAGCTGATCATTTTTAGAAAAGTTGCAGGGTCATAAATCTTTATGCCTTGATATTCACCAAAGCCGGTAAGGTACCAGTCTCCTGACATTACGAAACGAGCGTTATCTCCAACCCTTAAAAGTTGTCTATCAGCTTGTGGGTCCCGACATAATGAAGCTCATATCTGTTGCCTTCTCTTTTGAAGACGCAACGATACCCTTTATCGACGTAGAATTCCCAAAATC
>PNOF01000106.1 GCA_013824645.1 Syntrophus sp. (in: bacteria)
TCGAATTAACGTGATCCCGATTCACCTGCCGCCTCTCCGCGAACGGGGACCCGACATTGCCATCCTGGCTAACCATTTCCTGATAAAATTCGCTAAGCTCAAGAAAAAAAACCTCTTCCACTTTTCTCAGGAAGCCCTAGGCTGTTTAATACGTTACCCTTGGCCGGGCAACGTAAGAGAATTGGAAAATCTCGTTGAGATGTTGGTCGTCATGAGGGAAGAAGGGGATATTGAGGTCAGCGACCTCCCACCCAAACTCCTCAATCAAAAAGACCCCGAACCCTCCTCCCCCTGTCACATCTGTTTGCCGGTGAGCGGTTTAAACTTCAACGAAATGGTGAGTCAGTTTGAAAAGGATTTACTTCTTCAAGCACTCAAAAAAAGCAGCGGCGTCAAAAACAGGGCGGCTAAACTACTCAATCTGAACAGGACAACCCTGGTTGAAAAATTGAAGAGATTCAACCTTACGGAAGGGAATCTGGCATTGAACGAAGAATAACGGCCAACTTCACTTGTACGAATACTGTTCAGCAGAACCGGGATTCATCAAAAGAGATTAGGGCAAAAATCATCATTCACCTGCCGCTTCCCTCCTGACAAAGCCCTTCATCCGATGGGATATCTTCTTTTCCAGCGATCAAGCTTTTCAAAGGCATCTTCGACGGCCCTGAAAAGTACATCGAGTTGAAACGGTTTCGTAAAGTAATCATCGAATCCCGCTTCACGGCACTCTTCAACTTCAAAAAGACCCGTCCAACCGGTAATCGCGTAGATGATTGAAACAGGTTTATCTTTTTTGATCTGGCGGCACAGCTCGATTCCATTCATACCGAAGAGTTTCAGATCAAGAAAGATGAGATCGATCTCCTGTTGTTTCAGGATATGAAGCGCCTGCTCGCCATTCTCCGCAAGATGAACGGAATAGCCGGCATCGCTGAAGGCCGATAGAAAAAGATCGCGAATCGAAACCTCGTCATCCACAATCATCAATTTTCGCTCCAAGAAAACCCCCTTTCTTCTCCATCGCCAAATTTCAGCCTCTTGATGCACACAACAGATCCCCATAAAAAAGGATCGGCTAGTCCCTGTTGTTTATGAACAGCCTATTATTAGCACTGCTCAGAGTGATAATACGAGAAAAAAGTGAATTTCGCTATGACAAGAAAATGACATCTTTAAGACATATTATTGACGTTTTCAGGATTTCTTTTTGTTGGTATCGTAATGTTGGTAATGCTGAACAATCGTAGGATTTTCCATATCTTCCTTGGAAATATTGGAAAGCATCTCAATTGTCGAGATGTCCAGCCTCAACCGCTTGATCTGAGCATCCACAAGCGGAATACGCTTTTTCAGGAGCTGCCTTTGTGAGATGGGCATGAAGGGTTTTTCGCTCAGCTGCCTGACGATATCATCACGGATCGCACTGATCTCACGCAGCTTGTTCTTCAACATTGTTTTTCTATCCACTCCGGCCGTCGGTGTGATGTGGGCAGGTTGGTCGTTTTGTTTCACAGGTTCCGCTGGTGCTGATGAATTCACTAGGGTCTTCTGATTGAGGACCTGATAATTCTTCACCATCTTTGGACCTTCATTGGCTCTTTTGATGCAGACGTCGACAACGAAAGATCCTTCATCCGTCTCAAAGGGGATCACAATACTCGGGGCTTTCAGGATATGATTGAGCGTGTGATTTTTTCCATACACAACCGATGGTATGGCCGCGTAGACCTCCATGCCGTCCTTTTCGAGATGGGTCCGGGCAACGCCGGAAATCATGTTTGTCAGTTCTCCGACGCCGTCAAATACTTCCTGAGTGGCCTCGGTAAGGGGCTCTCCGAGCATGCGGCTGATGAGATGACAAATGCAGGACTCGCTAAAGCTGATCGCGAGGGAACCGATCATATCCCCTGTGATCCCGATGATGCCGGATACGTCCCCCTGGGCAAGGCTGGTATCTTTCAGATAAACCTTTCCCGGACGAGGCTCGACAAAGGCCATTTTCGTCAGGACCTCGATGGTGCCCTGCAAAAAAGGATTAATAAAATTAACGTCCATTGGCTGCTCTTACGAATATCATGAGATCTCCCTATCCACCGGTTTTTCCTACCGTGACGAAATTAGCAAAATCTGTTCCATTATACCGTCACAGTTTGCATCTACCGCCGAAAATCTCTTCGAGAGACCATTGAATCCCCGATACCTTTATTACAGCGACAGGAGCGTAATCAATGACAAAGTATAGTGTATTTTTTTACGGGAATATGACTACAGTATAATATTGGCATATCTGTTGCTGCACATCTATTGCTGTAGTTTAGACAAAGATGGAGACGTTCTCTTCTCTCTTTCGCTTCTCTCTCGTCTCCCTGGCACCGGGGCGCTCTCATAGGCCTGACGCAGGCCGAAATGACAGCAGGCGCAGATAAACACCACGCATGGGTCACTTGATTTACAACCTTGTGGTGTTATTCTTAACATGAACAGCAAAGGAGGTGATTTCGCTTTCATTAGAAAAGAAGTGGACCTGGCGGATAGATCCCTTGAGGAGGTGAACCGGCAGGAAATTAAGGAAGTAAAGATATCCATATTAAACCATAGAAGGAGAAAAAAATGAAAAGAACCCTCACGTCGATTATTCTGGCAGTTTTCATGTTGGCGGTAAGCCATGTCGCGGTTGCAGCCGAGTTCGGGACACCGGCTGAGGCGGAGGCCTTGGTCAAGAAGGCCATCGCCGAGATCAAGTCAAGCGGAAAGGATAAGGCATTTGCGGAAATCAACAATACCAAGGGAAAATTCACGGACAGAGATCTCTATGTCTTTGTTTACGACATGAGCGGCAAATGCGTGGCCCATGGCTTCAATCAGAAGATGATCGGCAAGGATCTGGTTGACATGAAGGACCCGGATGGGAAATTCTACGTCAAGGAGAGGATCGAAATCAGTAAAACCAAGGGAAAAGGATGGCAGGACTACAAATTCACAAACCCCGTATCGAAGAAGGTCGAGAATAAGACGGCTTATATCGAAAAGCTTGACGATTTGATCGTCGGTGCGGGCGCATACAAGAAGTAAATTTCCGAGGGAGCCGAACAGGCGGGGACCTGTTCGGCTCCTTTCTATAAACAACATTCCAGGAGAATAAGAATGAAACGGCTATTGATGAATCTGAAACTATCGAAAAAAATCCTGATTGCTCCGATTGTCGTTATCGCCTTTCTTGTGATATCCGGTGTCGTATCCTACCTGAGCCTTTCGCAGCAAAAGTCTGCCATTGAAGAGATCTTCGGCACACGGTTCAAAAGCTTCCAGACAAGCGCCCGGCTCATCAAGGACGCCACAAGTGTTCACGCCAATCTCTACAAGGTGATCAGCTGGGCGACGGCCAATTACGATGCCAAGAAGATTGATGAGCTTGGAAATGAACAAGTCAAAACAATGGAGCAAGCCGTGGCGACAGTGGATAAGGTTCTGAAAACCACGGGCCTTAACCAGGAAGTGGGCAATGCATACAAAAATGTCATGGCTGCACTCATCGATTACAAAAAGGATGCCTCTGAAGCGATTGATCTGGCAAGTTCGGATGTGAACTATGCAACCACATTCATGGAAAAGGCGGAGGGGAAATTCCAGCTGCTCTATAAGAATCTCAATAACCTCCTGGAACTGGAGACGAAGCTGGGGCAGGTGACCTATGAGGGTTCCCTTAAGAATTTCAACACGGCCCTTCAGATTTCCG
>PNOF01000107.1 GCA_013824645.1 Syntrophus sp. (in: bacteria)
CAGAAGCAGCAGAAGAAACGACAACGTAAGGAGACCTGATAAATGCGGGTTGGTGTATTTATTTGCCATTGTGGGAGCAACATAGCAGGCACTGTCGATGTTGCGAAAGTAGCAGCAGAGGCCAGAAAGATCCCCGGTGTCGCCTTTGCGACGAATTACATGTACACCTGTTCTGAACCGGGCCAGGATGAAATCAAAGCTGCAATAAGCCGGGAGCACCTTGACAGGATTGTTGTAGCAGCGTGTTCACCCCGTATGCATGAGAACACATTCCGGAAGACCATTGAGAAGGCGGGGCTCAACCGCTATTTTCTCGAAATGGCAAACATCCGGGAACATGTTTCCTGGATCGGACTTGACAAAGATCTCAATACGAATAAAGCCTTAGAGGAAGTGACCATGGCTGTTGCCAAGGCCATGCAGGATAAACCCCTCTACTCATCTTCATTCAAGATTAATAAACGCGTTATGGTTATCGGCGGCGGTGTTGCCGGTATGCAGTCGGCCCTTGACTGTGCCGACGGCGGCCTCGATGTTATCCTCGTTGAAAAGAGCCCGGCCATTGGCGGCATGATGGCGCGTCTCGACAAGACCTTTCCCACCATTGATTGCTCAATCTGTATCCTGGGGCCTAAAATGGTCGACGTGGGACAGCACGAAAAGATTAAGCTCTACGCCTATTCAGAGGTGGAAGAGATAAAAGGGTATGTAGGAAATTATCAGGTCAAGATCAGAAAAAAGGCAGCCTATGTAGACTGGACCAAGTGTACCGGCTGCGGACTCTGCATGGAGAAATGCCCTACAAAGAACGCCTATGACCATTTCAATTTCGGGGCAGCGCCGACACGGGCCATCAATATCCCCTTCCCGCAGGCGATCCCCAAGAAAGCCAAGATTGATGCCAAATACTGCCGCCAGTTTATAAAAGGTAAATGCGGCGTTTGTGCAAAGGTGTGTCCCACCGGCGCCATTAATTATGAACAGCAGGATGAGATCGTTACTGAAGATATTGGAGCAATCGTTGTTGCCACCGGATACGGCCTTCTCGATCAGGAGAAGCTTACTGAATACGGGGGAGGGCGCTATCCCGACGTTATTTCAGGCATCCAGTACGAGCGGTTTCTCAATGCGTCAGGTCCCACATCAGGCCACATAATGCGGCCATCGGACCATGAAGAGCCTAAAACGGTCGTTTTCGTCTCCTGTGCAGGCTCCCGTGATAAATCAATAGGTGTTCCCTATTGCTCAAATTTCTGCTGTATGTACATTGCCAAGCAGGCTATCCTCACCAAAGATCATATCCCCGATTCCCAGTCCTATGTTTTTTACATGGACATCCGTGCGCCGGGCAAGGGTTACGATGAATTTACCCGCAGGGCCCAGGAAGATTACGGGGTGAAATATATCCGCGGCCGTGTATCGAGAATTTATCCCAAAGGCAAGAAGATGATAGTCCAGGGAGCCGACACGCTCCTCGGTACAACGGTGGAAGTTGAAGCAGATCTTGTTGTCCTCGCCACTGCCGCTATCGCAGCCGATGGGGCGCCACAGATGGCCGAGAAGCTCCACATTTCTTATGACACATTCGGGTTCTACGTTGAAAGTCATCCAAAACTGAGACCCGTTGAAACGAATACATCAGGCGTTTTCCTCGCCGGCGCCTGCCAGGGACTGAAAGATATCCCGGCATCGGTGACCCAGGGAAGCGCAGCAGCAGCCAAAGTATTGTCGCTCTTTTCAAAGGATATGCTCGAATCCGATCCGGCAATCGCGCAGGTCAATATCAATACCTGTGTGGGATGCTACAAGTGCCTCAGGACCTGTCCTTTCGGCGCAATAGTGGAAGATACATTGCGCAGCGGAAAGAAGGTTGCCAAGGTCATAGAAACGGTATGCGCCGGATGCGGTGTCTGTACAGCGACTTGTCCATGCGGTTCAATCCAACTGCAGCATTTTACGGACAACCAGCTCTTAGCGGAGGTTAATGTATTATGTCAGAAATAGCGCCGAAAGAACTTCGGGTTGTCGGCTTTCTCTGTAACTGGTGTTCCTATGGCGGCGCCGATACTGCAGGAGTAGGCCGTTTCAAACAGCCAACAGACCTGCGCATCATTCGTGTCCCTTGTTCAGGCAGGGTCGATCCCCTCTTCGTCGTGCGTTCACTCTTAAACGGCGCAGACGGTGTCCTCGTATCAGGGTGTCACCCCAGAGATTGCCATTACTCTGAAGGAAATTATTATGCACGGCGGAGACTTGAGATGTTAAAGAAGATGCTCCCCTTTGTCGGTATCGACGAGCGGAGGTTCCATTATACCTGGGTATCAGCTTCAGAAGGCCAGAAGTGGCAGCAGGTAGTGACCAATTTCACAAAACGAGTTCACGAGCTTGGTCCACTCCATGAGAAGAAGGAGAAAGCAGATTGAGTACGGAAAAACTAAAAGAAACCATCCAAGAGGTCTTTCCTGATGTTGAGACCATCATCTGCTGGCAGGAAGGCTTTGATAAAATTCACACGACACCGCTCTTTGTAACCGCAGAAGATCAGTTTGACAAGGCTGTCTGGAATCCTCTCTGTGTGCAGAACCTTACGAGCTACCTTCCGTCCATGAAGAAGAAGGTCGCTGTTGTGGCAAAGGGCTGTGACAGCAGAACTATCGTACAGTTCATGCAGGAAGGACTCATTGACAGAAATAATGTGGTCATTATCGGCATCCCCTGCAAGGGTGTTGTCAGCGTCAAAAAGGTACTCAAAGCAATCGATTATCAACCCATCGAGGATGTAAAAGTTAACGGCGATACAGTCGTCATCAAAACCCCTAAAGGCGAGAAAACCCTGAAGGTCTCCGATGTCTGGCCCGACAAGTGCGCAACCTGTCAGTATCCCACACCGGTCATTTACGACTTCCTTGTTGGTGATGAAATTCAGTCTGATAAGCCGGCTGAGAGCGTCTATGATGAAATACGGGAATTTGATGCCAAAACGCTGGAAGAGCGCAAGGCATATTTTGATAAAGAATTTGAAAAATGCATACGCTGTTATGCCTGCCGCAACGCATGCCCCATGTGCGTCTGCCAGGACAGTTGTATTGCCGAGACACGCGATCCTCATTGGATTACACAGAAGATGTCACTTACTGAGAAGACCATGTTCCATATGATCCACTCTGTCCATCTGGCTGGTCGTTGTGTGGAATGCGGCGAGTGCGAACGGGTCTGCCCCATGGACATACCGGTTGCGAAGATTAAGAAAAAAATCAATGCCGAGATGAAAAATCTCTTTGATTATACTACAGGGATTAATCCCGACGACAAACCACCGATGTTTACATTTTTTGTCGACGAAGCAAAAATTAAGGAGCATAAACTCTAATGGCGAAGACAGGATTTCTTCCAAAGGAGAAGATAAAGGATTTTCTCGATGCCTTGAATAAGGATGCAGTAGCTTACGTGCCTGTTCAGGAAGGTGCCGTAGTTTCTTTTAAGCCCTACAGCGCAGGCGCCGATATCTGCCTGAGCAGACCGGCAAACACGTCGCCCAAAGCGGCCATCTACCCCCAGTGTGAGAAGCTTCTTTCCTTTGAATATATTAAAGACCCCGAAGACCC
>PNOF01000108.1 GCA_013824645.1 Syntrophus sp. (in: bacteria)
GATAGGAGAAAAAGGCCAATACCTCAGGGAGTCGCATAACAGGGAAAAGGCTAGACAAGCAACGGTCATCGGGCAAAACAACGGCCAGGATGAAGAAGAGAACTGGCTTGTCTTTGATAGACCTGTATCCGTTTCAGACGTTACCCGTATGGTTAAAGTTGAAGTTGCTTTCAAGCTCGAAACGACTGGCAAAGATCGGACCGAGAGTATCGCAAAGATTAAGGACTCGCCTCTGGTTGTATATTTTCCTACACAAATTGATACTCGTTTTGGTTTCCTTGTTCAGGGGCCATACGATACCGTTGCCTCTCGATCAGACATTGAAGATAACGATTGGAATAAGGCGCTTATTCAAAAAACCGCTGTTCTGCTTACTGAAGCTTTGTGGAATTTGAAGGAGATGGGATTGCTTACGGTCCCTTTGCTTGAAGCGTTGCCTATCAGGATGGGCGATTTCCCCGATACCGGCAGGTTCTATCCAATTGTTCTCGCTGTTCATGATGCCTTCATGAACGAGGAACTACTGCCAGCCGATGATGGAACCTTTGTATCCGCGAGAAACGCGAAATTGGCCAGCGCAGACTGGTTGCGAAAATTATTACAAGATGAACAGCTCAGACAGTTATTTAAGGCTGAAAATACTCTGAAATGGATTTCTGGTGAAATAACAGAAAGAGCAAAGAACGACTTGTGGAAATACGTACGAGATGGGCTAAAGGTCGAAGAGATAAGGCCAGAAAAATTCGTTGAATTGCTGACCGATGATTTCTTGGAAAATCAAGACGATAAATGGATTATCGATTTTTACGCCTTCTTAGGTAAGGATAGAGCGGACCTTTGGAAAAAGTCGGATGCTCCCTTAAGAAAAAGAAAAATTATACGTCTTGAGGATAACTCTCATGTTATTCCATTCAAGAGCGATGGAACGCCAAATGCGTATATTCCATCTTCAGTATCTACTAACTTCCCAACAATAAAAAGGAACATCTTCGCAGATGAAAGTGCTGCAGATTTCTTGAAAGGGCTTGGAATAATCGGTCCTGATTTATTTGCTGAAATCATCGAATTCATCTTACCGAAATATGCTGAACGCAAAGCCATAATAGATCATGAGGAAAATATCGACGACCTCAAGAAAATTAGAAAGTTGTTGGATGAACCGCTTCAAGGCAATCCCTTGAGTTCCCCAGCGAAAGCAAAAATTCTATTAGGGAAATTGTCGTTAAGTAAATTATCATACGCCCGACCGGAGTTATTCAAAAAATTCCTTAATTTTATAGAGGTAGATCCACAAGAAAGCATTCCGTTCTTGTTAAGTGTGGTGCTGCCTTTTATCCCTTTCCTGAAGGCTTCTAACGGCTCAAGAGATGAATATAAGTTTCCTACAGGTATATATAAAAATACTCCTGAGTTGCATCACTATTTTCAGGATAACCATGAAGCTTGGTTTATTTGTGGTGATTATCCTGATGAGTTGTTACCGTTATTCGATAAACTTAATATTAATGAACAACCCAAGGTAACTATAAAATTGCCGGTTGGTAATGGATTTGTGCCAATTTCAGAATTACATAGTAAGCATGAAAGAGGGCTTAAGGGGTTTGATCCGGATGCAAACGTTGATGGATTAGAAAATGCTATAACCAATCCAACAATTCATAAAAGTGCATTCATATGGAACACGATCGCAATAAAATACTCCATGTATATTCGAGGAATTGTCGAGAAATCGAGCAAAAAAACGTACGAGAAGAGCAAAAAGGAAACTAAATTTTCTAATTTCGGGCGGCTTTTAATTGATACTGCTTGGTTGCCAAGCCCAAATAGCGGTTTCGAAAAACCAAGCAAATTGTTTTTAAACGATCTCCCGATTACGTTCGAGAAAGATACCCCACTCGCACAATCTCTTTCTTTGGCCCTCGGAATGAAGCAGCCTGAGCGCGAACAGGCTTTGGAAGTTGTTACAGGGGGTGACCCTGATCTTAAGATGCTGATTGAGCATTTCCAATCCGCATCGGATGACGAGCGAAAAAAAATACTCAAGACTATTCCCCGTGAAAACCCGCCTGAACCAGCACCTTCGTTCAAAGCTGGCCTGAAAGACCTTGGCCGCCCGCAGCGAGGCATAATCGAGCACAACGTTGAGGAAGGATCTACGGTTTCTAGCCCTCACCGATATCAAGAAAAGTTAAATGAAGTAGTTGAGGCAGGGGTTGAGATGCATTCGTCAACCCCTCGTACAATTAAATGCTCTCCCGTGAGAGATCTTCCTTTAAATGTAGAAGCTCGTCGTTTTCTTTACGAGGAATATCACGGACGTTGCCAGATCACGGGGGTGACCTTCCCAAAGGCATATAGGAATACGGACGGCGTGGCCGAGAATTACTTCGAGGCGTGTAGCTTGCTCCCCTATAAAGACGCAGACTATCTCAATAACGCTGGTAACATGCTTTGTGTCAGCGCTGATACAATGGCCAAATTCAAATGTGCAAGTTACGCATTCTTGGACAGTTTTGAAGATATTATTGAATCGTTAAAGAACAGCAATGAACAAATAGAGAAAATGACTTTACGCATCAGTCTGGCAGGAGAAGAATGCTCCATCACGTGGAGCCAGCGTCATTTTATGAGATTGGTTGCTCTATGGGACATGACGTAAGCGGTACGTGATGACAACGAATAGATTCGTTTACAGAAAGAGAAATCCCTATAACATTGTTATGAGGTTATGGCAGCCCGATATCATAGAAACTCTTAAAAACATTTTGGAACCCGTTGGGACGGCCATAAAGAAACTGTCGGTCTCGTTCAACAACCAATGTCGGACAGACTTTGGTGATGATGAAACAGAAGCGATTAGTGATTACGCTTGTGAGTCAATAGAGGGACTTCTCGGCGTTGCATTTGTGGTTTGTCAAACCCATATCACGTCGGTAGTGTCCAACGTCAAACGACTTCATGTTTTCTTCAAGGCCCGCGAAAAGAGGTCTATTGCTGGGTTTAGTGACAAAAAGCTGTTTATATTAAGGCAAGGGGGAGTAGTAGTCGCAGGTTCTGATTATACGGATATTCAGACAATTGATGCCTTTGCCAACTACTTCAAACATAGAGAGGAATGGCCTGCTAAGTGGGAGAAAATGAAGAAAGGGAATCCGGCAAATATGCGAGACATCATTCTCTCTTGCGGCGGAAGTTGCGGTTCATCTGGGAATTTGCGCACAGGAGCAGCCATCTTGGGAAACGAGGATTACCACAAAGTGAGTGTCTTTGCAGACAGATTGTACAAATGGCACAGCAACCTATATAGCTTTTACAGCCAGCAACTGAAGAATGAAGGAATTCTCTGAGTCACGAAAACTGTTCTTGGAACCGAAACAATCGGCTAGTAGGGATAAGGGGTTAGCCATTAACACTACACAGACAACAACGCGAAAAGCATTGCCCGACAAGGCAATGTAGCGGACGTCTT
>PNOF01000109.1 GCA_013824645.1 Syntrophus sp. (in: bacteria)
GGCTACGTGGCAGGAAATACTGATCAGAAAAATAACTGTGAATAGCACCATCCTTGTCATTGAAGCTTTCTTCATAAACTCATTACCTCCTTACTATTAGAGTATTTCAGTCTGGCGATGGGTACCATTGAAACACTTACTCAATTTTTCCACATATTTGTACCCCATTTCCTCCATTTTCTAATAATTATTGTGAGCGCGCAAGCATTTTCTGATACGCGCACCATTCCCTGATGAGCGGTTATTGCACAAAAGAGAGAATATAATCTTACAGGCCAAGAGTTTTTACTTTGATCTTACACAACCACCCTGCTACAATGCAATATGGTTTGGTCAATCCTAATCGTTGTTAACAGGGTTTAACGAAGATGGATTTTTTACTATTTTTTGCTGCTGCTTCACCGGTGCTCCTGATTGCGGTTCTTGTGATCTGCTGGAGAATGTCGGCCCTTGGTCTCTCGGTGTGGGGAATCTTATTTACCATGGTGATTGCCTTCACGGTTTTCCATACATCGATGACAACCATTCTGCTGGGTGCCCTCGATGGACTCATCACTACGCTTCCCCTCTTGTTGACTGTTTTTTTTGGTATTATGCTTTCAGTCCTTCTCATCGGAACAGGGGCGTTGTCACGTATTGTCAACGGCCTCTCAAAAGGATTTCGCGATCCCATGCACCAAGTGAACGGTATATGCTTCGGCATCGAGAATTTTGTTGCCGGAGCAGGCATTATTACGGAACCGATTATCGCCCCCACGCTTAAAGCTGTCGGGCTTCCCGCGAAGGACGCGGCAATCCTTGCGAGTTGGGGGTATGCGGGGATCATGTCTTTCACCTTGGCGGGGGTCTTCGTTGTTATTCTCTCGAACGTAACCGGTCTTGATGTACAGAAGCTGGCAATAATATCGGCAATCATTTCCATTATCCCGACACTTGTCTGTGGTTGTGCTATGCCGCTTGTCATGGAGAAAAGAGAAATTACAAAAGGACATCTTCTCTTTAATATCTCTACAGCTTTTGCCTGTGGAGTCATGACTCTTTTCTTTGTGATCTATGTCTCTTCATCAACGGCCTGCATGCTTGCGGGTATTGTGGTGCTTGGAGGGATTATCCTCCTGTCAAGGTCGATGCCGGATTTCAGTGCCATCAGATTTGCTGACATTGCCCCCTTTCTCATCCTTATTGTGGGGTTAAGTGTTGTCAACATGTACCAGCCGCTTCGCCATCTCGCAAACGAAAAACTGGTCTTCTCTCTATCGGTTGTTCCGGTGCATACAGTAAAAATAAGACCTCTCATGGATGCCTATACATACCTGATTCTTGCTATTGCGGTAACGATCTGGGGACTCAAAATCACAAAACACCAGTTTGTCACTATCGTGGGCACTGCAATGCCACGGGCGTTGAGGGCAATAACGGCCATGATGATCTTCGGCGCCATGGGCCAGATTGTTGCTTTCACGGGATATGAGGTCAACGGAGGTTCAATTGTTCCAGAGCATAACATGCCCTGGGTCCTCGCAAATGGACTATCAAAAATGTCAGGGGAATACTATCCAGTATTTGCGCCATTACTCGGATGGGCAGGGACGTTCCTTACGGGCTATGGCTCACTATCTGTTATGATCTTTGGCAAACTCCAGGTCGAGATTGCCCGGTTTATCAATGTCTCCCCCGAGATCCTTGCATCTGCCATGATGGTCGGGTCCGGCATCGGTTCCATATCGAGTCCTTTCAAGGTGGCCATGGCAACCTCTCTTGTTGATGCTGTCGGGAAAGAGGGAGACATCCTGAGAAAGACCATTCCCATAGGTGTTGCCATATCGCTCATTACCGGTATCTGGAGTTATGTTTTGATGTATATCCTGCCATGACTGCAATTATGTTCTGAGTTTCTTCCCCACCTTTTTCTCAATGGAATCAATTTTTTGCGTTAGCCTGCCGCTCTTGCCTTTACGTATGTCAAATTTGACAGTTGAGTAAATCCTCCCGCAGTCTTCCTGAAGCTCACCATATGCGCGGTTGATGATCGCAAGGGCTTCTTCGAAGGTCTCTACTTCGACAATGGTCCCCATGGGGGTCAGTTTGTAGGGGACGTTGCTTCCATCGATGATCTTCAATATTCTGCTCACATAGGGACTTACACTTTCGCCTTTATCTGTGGGAAACATGGCAAACTCGAACATGACTGACATAATTCCCTCCCATTTGAAGTTTTATTGATTATCCTATTCCATTTTGGAAAGTAAATCACTATATTAAAATATAGCCATCGTGTAACGTAAGGGAGGGACTATGACAACAACAGGGAAGAAAAAACTCAAGATTTTTTTGATTCTGGTTATTATTTTTGTTGCAATACTGGGTATATCAATCGCCTTGCTCGGTAAATATGCAAATCAAATAGTCAAAAGTGAACTGGAGAGAAGGCTGGGAAAGAACTTTTCCGTGGAGAGGATTGATCTCGCATGGGGCCGTGTCGAGGCGGTGGGTGTCAGTCTTAAAAATGCGGCAGGCAAAGAGGTGATTAAAATTGACAGCCTTGCCCTGAAAGCAGGTTTTATGGGGTATTTAAAGAAAGAGTATATCATCTCCAATATGATATTGAAAGCCCCCTATATTTTTGTTGAAGTTGATGGCAAAGGAAATATCATTAACCCGGTGTTGCCCGTTGAACCCAAAGAGACAAAACCCGCGAAGGCTGCGAAACCGGAGCAACCGTCGCCGCCGATAATAGTGAAGAAAATAGAGATTAAAGAAGGAGCCATAGATTATCTTGACCGGAAAACACCAAAGACACCGGTTTTGACGAAACTGCGCAGCCTTAATCTTGTCATGAAAAATATTGCTGTGCCTTTTACCGATATATTTTCTGATTATGTGCTGAGTGTCAGTGTGCTGGGGAATATGAGTACGGGCGCCATCAAAAGCAGTGGCAGGATAAATCTGATGACCCGCGATATGGATAGCAAGGGAGAGATTCGCAAGCTGGACATGACAACTCTCAAACCCTATTTTCAGAAGGACAATCCAATCAATATTACGAGGGGTTTTCTTGATCTGGATATAACAACGAAGGTTGTATCGAAGAAGATACATGCCCCGGGTAATGCAGTTTTAAAGGATCTTGCGTTTCAAGATGGTCCTGGAAGGGGTAATCAGTTTATGGGTGTACCGCTGGCGCTCGTCGTCGGAGCTTTAAAGACAAACAACAACGAGATCCCGATTAACTTTATTATAGACGGTAATCTTGATAATCCGAAATTTAACCTTCAAGAAGAATTTATGAGAAGATTAGCTATGGGCCTGGCAGGCAGCCTTGGTTTTTCCGTTGAGGGAATAGGTCAATCTTTATTGGGTGGCGGCGTAAAAGGCGGCGAAAATGTTGGCACCAGCATAAAAGATATTGAAGAGGGTCTTAGAAAGATTTTGAAGAAGTAAC
>PNOF01000110.1 GCA_013824645.1 Syntrophus sp. (in: bacteria)
TTCCCCGATGAAGACGCGCGTTTTTCAATATTTGGAATCCACACGAAAAACAAACCTCTCGGTAAGGATGTGAATTTGCGTGAATTGGCGAAGGAAGCGTGCGATCTGGCCGGGTCGGATATAGAGTTTTTATGCCGGAAGGCCTCTATGCTGGCTATCAGGGAATATATAAATCAGGGGTCAGGAGTCAGGGACCCAAAATCGAAAGACTCAAAACTTATTATATTGAAGAGACATTTCCAAGAGGCTTTGCAATTGGTGCAAAAGCAGAAGGCATCTATATATGCAGGGCAGGATGATATATGAGCGCTACAGGGAAATACATATACGGCGTAATTAATACCGGATCCATTGCGGCGGGCTCCGGTCTGTTGACCTCAAACGGCATTTACACTGTTCCCTATATGGATGTCTCTGCGGTAGTAAGTGACTCTCAAATAATTGATTATACAAATCTGTCGGGCGATGTAGCAGCGCAGTGCCTTATTCAGCATCAATTGGTGATTGAGAAAGTAATGAAGGAATTTACCATCATCCCTATGAGGCTGGGGACGTATGTTCTC
Organism: Syntrophus sp. (in: bacteria); assembly: GCA_013824645.1. Lineage (GTDB taxonomy): Bacteria > Desulfobacterota > Syntrophorhabdia > Syntrophorhabdales > Syntrophorhabdaceae > PNOF01. Next base: position 564 of record PNOF01000110.1, read on the forward strand.
AATGAAGACGAGGTAATGCAAGTCCTGACCAAGGGATACCGGATGTTTAAAGAGATTTTTGAAAAGATTGAAGACAGGATAGAGATTGATGTTGTAGCAACCTGGGTTGATCTGAATGCGTTCATCAAAGAGGTGTCCGAAAAAGAAGAAGTAAAGGCATTGAAACAATCCCTTCTCGATAAGAAGGAAAGCATAACAGTCGATGATCAGATAAAAATGGGTATGCTCATCAAAAGTTATTTAAATAAGAAAAAGGATGAATACGCCGATGCCATAAAGGACTCATTGAAAAACCTGTGCCGGGACATGAAGGAATATACAATGCCGGAGGATGTGATGATTCTCAATGCTGCCTTTTTTATCGAAAATGGTATGCGCATTCCTTTTGAAGAAAGGTTGGATGAGTTAAACGACGGTTTCAATGGAAAGGTCCATTTCAAGTGTATTGGTCCCCTTCCTCCCTACAATTTCTATGTCCTTGAAATAAAAAAGCTGCAATACGGAGAGATTGACCGGGCAAGGGGAAAACTTGGCCTCAACACATTTGCATCGAAAGATGACATCAAAAAGGCCTACAGAAGCTACGCATCCCTCTATCATCCCGACAAACTATCGGATACACAATCCGATACGCAGAAGGCAGAAGCAGAAATACACTATGATGAAATCACAAAGGCATACAGACTGCTCTCTGAGTATTGCCAGCATGAAAGCTGCTCTATGAAAGAAGAAGACTTTGCAGGGAACTCAATAATCGTCAGGGTAAAGGCACAATAATGGAACAGGAAGGAAAATACATATACTGCGTTATAGGCACACAGCAGGACAGAGATTTCGGTCCTATCGGCATCGGGGGCAGGGGCGATAAGGTAAGCACTATCGGGGCCGATGACCTTGCAATGGTAATCAGCAGTCACCCGTTAATGAAACTTGTGGTCAACCCGGAAAATATCCTGGCCCATGAAAAGGTTATTGAAGAGGTGATGAAAGAATATACTGTTTTGCCGGTGAGGTTCTGTACGATTGCCTCAAGCGCCGACGAGATAAGAGGTCTCCTGTTCAAGAGATACAGGGAATTTAAGAATCTGCTAAGGGACATGGATCACAAGGTAGAGCTTGGGGTTAAGGGGTTGTGGAAAGATATGGACAGTATCTTTAAGGAGATTGTAGAGGAAAATAAAGAGATCAAAAAAATAAAGAGAAGACTGAACGGGGACGCAGAACAAAAGGATATGCAGGCGAAGGTAGGGCTGGGCAAACTCGTTGAGGCTGCCTTGATGAACAAGAAGAATGGAGAAGCGGAAAAGATTGTTGACGCCTTAAAGGCCTCATCCTTTGATCACAAGCTGAATAACACCACAGGGGACGAGATGTTTATCAATGCCTCATTTTTAGTAAGCAAGGGAAGAGAGAAGGAATTTGACAACATTATGGAAGAGTTAGGCGAAACGCACAAAGACAGGATTAAGTTTCTGTACGTGGGACCCCTTCCCCCTTATAATTTTGTCAATGTCACCATCTATCAGGAAGAGTGGGAGAAGTAAGGAGGAAACGTTGGAAGAAGGAATATACATATACTGCATAATAGAGTCAAAGGAACCTCTGTTGTTTGGCGCCATAGGCATCGGCGGAAGAGGCGACGATGTATATACGGTATCTTTTCAGGATATCGGGGCTGTAGTGAGCAAGTCGCCTGTCAAAAAATATCCGGTTGCCCGTGAGAATCTGATGCCCCATGAAGAAGTCATAGAAGAGGTAATGAAAACCCATACGGTTTTGCCGGTCAGGTTTGCCACCATCGCTGAAGATGAGGAAAAGGTAAGATGGATATTGGAAAGAGAACACCACAGATTCGTCGATCTCCTAAAAAACATGCAGGGGAAGAAAGAGCTTGCCTTAAAATTAATGTTCAAGGAAGACCTTGTGTATAAGGAGATTCTTGAAAAATACGATGATATAAAGGCCCTGAAAGAGAAGATCGCACCGTTGTCACCTGAAAAGTCGCATCATCAGCGGATGGAGATAGGCAGGATGGTTGAAGCTGCGCTCCAGAAGGAGAGAGAATCACACAAGGAAGACGTCTTAAGCAGGCTATCGCCCCTTTCAGAACAGGTTAAAACAAACAATACCTATGGCGAGTTGATGATTATTAACGCTGCTTTTCTGGTAACAAAAGAAAAGGAGAAAGACTTTGACGTGGAAGTTCAAGGGCTTGCAGACAGGTTTGGCGACAAAGTAAGGTTCAAATATGTGGGGACCCTGCCGCCATTCAATTTTGTGAATCTGGTGATCAGTATGGAGAAGCGTTGAAGGCAGGAAGACAGAGGACAGGGTTCAAGAAATTCACTCGAACCCTAAACAAGCTATGAGAGGATACGATGTTTTTAATAGATGACATACTGCTCTCACCGTTAAAAGGCCTTGTCTGGCTGAGCGAAAGGATTAACGATGTTGTTCAAAGAGAGGTGTCGGATGAGGGGCTCATAAAAGAACGGCTCATGGAATTGCAGTTACGCTTTGAGCTTGATGAGATAGATGAAGAGGCATATACGAGACAGGAAAAGGAACTTCTCGAACGATTAAATGCGATTCACGGAGAGGAAGAGGAGTGAATCGGTAAAAGGGTCGAGGTAGCTCGCTCGGCGAGCGCGAGGGGGTGGCTCCAGCGGCTTTGCCGCAGGAGGGGGCGACGTGAGCCCCAGAAAAAGGAGGTGTGACACATGGCAAATATTGATGAAGTTACCAGGGCGATGAGTGAGTTTTTGAAAAGGACACTTCCGGTGGAAGATACCAAGGT
>PNOF01000111.1 GCA_013824645.1 Syntrophus sp. (in: bacteria)
GAGGATGACGGTAAGAATAAGACAGGGGAAAGGAGGCGACCGTTACTCCATTTTGTCCCAAACAGCCCTTGAGCAATTGAGACAATACTGGAAAAAATATCGTCCCACGGAATGGTTGTTTGATGGGCAAAAGAAGGATGACCATATAACCACGAATTCGATACAGCAGCTCTTTTACAAAGCAAAGAAACTGGCCCGCATCACAAAGCCGGCCAGCGTGCATACGTTACGGCACAGCTTTGCGACCCATCTCATTGAAGCAGGAACGAGTCTCCACCATGTCCAACTGCTTCTGGGTCACAGATCTCCGACAACGACCACTGTCTACCTGCATGTCAGCCGGCTGAACCTGTCTCAGGTCATAAGTCCCCTCGATAGAGCAGCAAAACAGGCTTCGTAATCCGGAAAGCGGATGCGAACATCTGGCGGCCTTGAGGTGGCGGACATCTTCCGTCAACACGGCCCTGCGTATAGAGAATCCCATAGGTTGCCCCGCAACCATCTGCGGGTCATGCGCGCCATCGAGGTATGCAGAACCGCTGTCCTTGGCGGCCATAAGGATAAGTGCGATCATTGCGGCCATCTGGAGATATCGTATAACTCCTGCAGAAACCGGCACTGTCCTAAATGCCAGACCTTACGGAAAGAGAGGTGGATCGAGGCGCGCAGTGAGGATCTTCTGCCCATTGAATACTTCCATCTGGTCTTTACCATTCCCTCGGAACTCAATCCCCTTGTATCGATGAATCAAAGGATCATGTACGATCTTCTTTTTCGTTCGGTCTCTGAGACCATCGAGGAACTCGCATATGATCCGAAACATCTCGGCGCAAGGATAGGGGTTATCGGCATTCTGCATACCTGGGGTCAGAACCTCATGGATCATCCCCACATCCACTGTATTGTCACCGGGGGCGGGCTATCTCCTGATGGAAGCCACTGGGTGTCATGCCGCAAAGGCTTCTTCATTCACGTAAGGGTCCTGTCAGCGTTGTTCAAGGGCAAGTTCCTTGGCCTTCTCAAAAAAAGTTTCGAATCGGGGGATCTCGTATTCCCCGGAAGTATCAGCCATCTCAATGAGCCCAGAGACTTCGAAACCTTCAGGAAACAGTTCTATCATAAGAAGTGGGTTGTCTATTGCAAACCGCCCTTTGATGGCCCAAAGGGGGTCCTGCAGTATCTCGGCAGATATACTCACAGGATCGCGATCAGCAATAACCGCATCCTCAACATCCAGGGCGGCAATGTCTCTTTCCGCTGGCGAGATTATGCAGACGATAACCGTCAAAAGACCATGACGCTGCAAGCAGGCGAGTTTATCAGAAGGTTCCTACTTCATGTTTTACCTTTCCGCTATGTAAGGATACGTCACTTCGGTCTGCTGGCAAACAGAAGACGTAAAGACAACATCGCATCATGCCGCGAGTTCCTCGGAACCGGCAAAACCGTGACAAAAGAAAAGATCAAACAGGAAACCTGGCAGGAGCAGTTGCTCAGAATCTCCGGGATCGATGTCACCATCTGTCCCGTATGTCAGAAAGGAAGGATGTTCAGAGTGGCGCTGTTGCTCCCTTATCGATGCAACAGCCCACCGGGGTTATTCAGATGAGTACCACTCGCAAAGAAAAATTCCAGTCTCCCGCTTCCTGCGAAAAGGGCACTCTGTTTCGCCATGATCCCCTATTGCCTAAAATCGTCCATCGCTATCCTTGCCGATCATCAATAGGCCAATCGTTACCTATCTTGGCGCTCGTGTCTGGTCAGTATCAGTACAAACTGAGCAACAAGGCTCTTTACTCACCTGCTTATCGATGGAAAAAACAAAGAAGTGATCATTGAAACGCCATAGCTTCCGACACGCGGCTTAGTTCTTCAAGCGTCAATCCAAAATCGGTTTCAATCCGTCGAATGTTTTCATATGTCTCCTTTGAACAACTTCGGATTGACGCTTATTCGAAACCTTGGTTTAGTAATATTAGTATTTTCATTGATGATGGTGTTTATTGCCGGTTGCACTAAAAAAGACGTTCTTAAAGAAGACAGTGCGAAGTCGCCGGCAATGGCAGAGCCAGCAGCAGAGGTAAAGCCGGTAGAAAAAGCGGTTTCCACTGAAAAGGCCCCGCCAATAAAGGGATTTTCCGTAGGTGAGCCAATGCTGGAGGGAGCGGAGAAAACAGCGCCCGCAGTAGCTGCGGTTGCGGAAAAGGCGGCGACCGTAGCCGTGCCTGCTAAGGAACTTTATGAATTGGCCGACATTCGTTTCGATTTCGACAAATTCAACCTTAAGGATGAAGCACGGACAAGCCTCAAGAAACATGCCGAATGGCTGAGTAAAAATAAGGATGTTATGATCGTTGTGGAGGGACACTGCGATGAAAGAGGCACCGCAGAATATAACCTGGCTTTAGGTGAAAGACGGGCCAATGCAGCGGTGAAATTCCTCGTTGATATGGGCATCGATGAAAAGAGGATCAAGGCCTTAAGCTATGGCGAGGAACTACCCTTGGATCCGGGACATAACGAGGATGCCTGGGCCTTGAACCGCCGGGCGCATTTTGCCGCCTCCGGGAAAAAATAGTCAAGTGAGGTAGAACGCCATAATCCACCATCAACATTTTATGATGATTGAATTTACTGTAGAACTTGTTATTTTTTACTTGCATCAAGGTGAAAGCAAATCAGCGGCAAGCTCCCGTCTTTTCAGGGTTTGAGTAAATTAGGTGGTGGATTTAGGTCTTTTTAGCAAGGAGGAATAAAGTTATGAAGTATTGCAAATATTCAGTATCGTTGATTGTTGTTCTTGCGCTGGCCTTGGTAGTTATCGGTTGCGCAAAGCCCCCCGAGGCTGAGCAGTCAGCAGCCAAAACCGCTATGGATGCTGCCGTCTCAGCAGGCGCCGATAAGTATGCCGCCGCCGATTTTGAAGCCGCCAAGAAGCTCTGGGACACAGCAGAATCTCAAATGACCGAGAAAAAGTACAAAGAGGCCAAGCAAGTCTATATTGATGCCAAGGCCGCCTTCGAGAAGGCTGCCGGCGCTGCTGAAGCGGGTAAGAAGAAGGCCTTGATTGATGAGGTGAACGCAGCGGTAACCGGCCTTGAAGAAGGATGGAAGAACCTTGAAGGGGCAGCCCAGAAGGTCGCGAAGAAG
>PNOF01000112.1 GCA_013824645.1 Syntrophus sp. (in: bacteria)
TGCATTTCGATAATCATGGCCGAGGAATCAATCTGGGCAGACAACAACAGCCAAAGGGTGAGGCCGGAAATAACGATAAAAAGAGGAGCACCGATGAGCATGAGAAGGAAAAGGGCAAAGATACCCACAAAGAGGGTCATTCTTTGCTTTCCTGTTGGCTGACTATGAAAATATTCTTAAGGAAATGAAAGAAATATCGGAAAGCCATTACGGCAAAGGTAACAGGAAGAATGATTTCTAAAACCCAGGACGGAATTCCCAGAAAGATTACACTCTTCATCTGGAACTCGTTATGAATAAATTTCAGGGCCGCAAAGGTCAGGAAACAGCAAATGAAAAACGAAAAGGCATGGATGATAATTGCTATGACCCTCTTTCCTTTCGGTGATAACCATCGGGAAACCACATCGATGGATATGTGTTGGCCCTCCCGCGCTGCAATAGTAGCCCCGATAAAACCTGTCCATAAAACAAGACTCCTGACAAGGGCATCTCCCCAGGCAATACCGGTGGAAAAAAGGTTTCTAAGCATAATCTGAGAGAAGGCAATGAGAATCAGGGCACTTAACAGGACTACAAGAAGAGCCTGCTCCACACGGCCGATAGCTGCATCGATCCGTTCCCATCGATCCGTCATTTCACTCCCTTCCGGTAATTAGTCAACTGGGAAGTCACATCATCCATGGTTTTCCGGGAAAAGGCCTTTCCGGTGATACGGACCATTCCATCGTTAGATAATTTTCTCAATTCATCAATCTGGTCCTTTGAAGGAGTAACAATCTTCACCCCATGTTTAACCATTACCTTGATCGCCTCCTGATTTTCATTTCGGGCTATTGCCTTCAATTGGCCCAGGTGACGCTGGGAGCTTTCAAGAAGTATGGCCTGTTGAGCAGCAGGCAAACGGTTAAATACGTCTTTATTGATAACGATAGCGCCCGCTATATAGGCAAGAGGAACGTTTGTCAGGTATTTCACTTTAGTAAACCACTGGAGCGAGATGGCCCCGGTGGGAGGGATATAAACAACATCGACGAGACCGGTTTGGAGGCCAACCAGTACATCGGGAATAGAAAGAGGGATAGCCGTCACTTTGGCCGCATCGAAGACTGCCTTGGCCACATGAGAATCCTCCTGGATCCAGACCTTTGCCTTTTTAATATCTGCTACACTGGAGATGGGAATAGTAGAAGACATGAGATAGACAAATCCTACTTCGGAAAAACCGAGGAGTATATATCCATTATCTTCAAAACCCTTCTTGAGCAATACATCCATTTTTTTCAAAACAAGGTCCACTTCATCGTAATTTTGGAAGAGAAAAGGGATTTGCAGGACATTGATTTCTTTAAATATGGCCGATAGGCTTCCCGAGGTCAGGGCCGCAGCCTGAATCTGGCCGATCTTCATCTTTCGAAGCATATCATTTTCGTCACCCAGCACACCACCGGCATAAATCTTAAACTGGACCTTGTTTTCAGTCTTTTTCATCACTTCAGTATTTAAGGCGTTAAGCATCTTAACCCAGGAATTTCCCTCCGGGGGCAAAGTAGCCAGTTTGATGACAACTCCTTTCTCCGCTCCCTGCACAAACCCGGCAAAAAGAAAACATGCCAGCAACAAGGATCCAATAATTCTAATTCCACTGCGAATGTTCATATCTGCTCCTATTCGAAAATTTCGTCTTTACGACTCAGCAGTTCCACCGCCCTCTTCCTGGCAACCGTATTCAAGAGCGTTATCTCCGGTGATATATCAGCAGGAGCATCGAGAACCTTTTGAAGGGTGGAAACAAAAAGGTCTTTGTCGGGCGCCCGCCGTGCATAATAGTCCGCATAATAGACATAGGTCATTAAAAATTTACCCTTGCCCATTTCTAAAGCCCTCTGAAAATGTTTTTGAGCCTTTTTCAGGTCTCCGCCAGCGTCCCTGGGCCAGGAGGCAAACCATATCCCCATAAAGATGTGAGGCCCGCCATAGTAAAAACCTTCATCAAGTTCGAGCACTTTTTTCATCATCAGCTCAACCCGTGGGAGCTCAGCCAGGGCCTCCATCGAATCAAGGTTCAGTTTGATCCAATTTCCCCAGGAAGCAGCTGCCCAGAATAAGTAAGGGACATCTTTCCCGCCACAATGCTTCACACTCTCCTTGAAATCATCAAAAAGGCTTTCAGCGGGGTTTTTGAGCCCCCTTATTTCCAGGAACCGCAGAGAATACTGTCTTGCCTTTCTGTAGAGCAACTTCGCATAATCCGGATCAGATTCCTCCATAAAAGCCGAGGCAAAAGAAGAATAAGTCTGGGAAGCATTTATAAGTAACTGTTCATTGTCCGGTACCGTTTCAATCATGCCGTCCATGAGCATCAGATAGGCGGGGATTCCTTCACGGACCAGCTTGAGGTCAGATTGTTGGAAAGCAGATTTTGCCACCCCTTCCAGTAATGTCGCTGTCGCCGCAACAGTTAACTTCTTATTCGGCAGGCAGCCAGTTAATAGAAAAAGACATATTAGACAAAGTAGAATGGGAATTTGCAAAAGTTTCATCTCTTATGGTGTGAATCCTATATATTTTTAATAAAAATATTATCAGTAACTTGTTACCATAAATTCTTTTTAAAGGCAATGTTTAACCAAATTTGTGCTTAATTATTTTGAGCTGCGTCCATCAAGATATCATTTGTTCTTAAAATCCCTCAGTCCTCGTGGCTGTGCGGCTTTGATTTCCGTCCGAGTGGAGTAACTCCCGTTTTAACCGGACACTCATACAACCAGAATAACTTATATCAATAGCCATAGAGTTATTATTACAATTAAGGAAAGGAGGGTACGTGTCCGAAGGGGTCGTTCCCTTCTCGGAGATAAAGCAGCTTCGTGCACAGATTCGTGAACTGCAACGATTACCCGGTAAAATGACCATAGAAGGGAGATATTGAACAATTGAATGTCCCCGTAGGCCCGCTTTCTCCGTCTCTGTCCCAATGTGTGTGCAGGCCCGGAGAAAACGGGCCTGGCAGTTGGTTAGCCGATATTGCTAATTCCCTATCGAATACGAACCGGGAAA
>PNOF01000113.1 GCA_013824645.1 Syntrophus sp. (in: bacteria)
GGAAGTACAAAGCAATATGCTGAGTGGATTCAGAAAGACACCCAAGGAGATATGGTCAATATTGAAAATGACGATAAACCCGATCTTGCAAGATATGATATCGTGATCATCGGGGGTTCTGTGCGGACTGGGAATATCGTCATCGCTCCGTTCATCAAGGAACATTGGAGAGCCATAAAGGACAAGAAGGTTATTTTATTCACCACCTCAGGAACGCCGCCCCAGCATCCGAAAATCCAGAGCATTTACGAAAAAAGTCTACCCGAGGGGATCAGGAAAGAGATAAAATATTTTCCGTTGCATGGGAGAATATCCGGAAAGGATCTGACGCTCTTTGATCAATTTCTCATCATGATCGGTAAGGTCATGGAGCAGGATGAAACGCTGAAAAAGGACATGGGGAAAGACTTTGACGGCGTCCACCGGGAAAATCTTTTACCGCTGCTTGAATATCTGAAGGAGGTGAAGACGACTCTTGCCGGTCATAGGTGATCGATGATGAAACACGGCGAAAAAAAGAGAAATACCATGAATACAAAAATAACCTCTCACTTCCATAGATTGACCTTTATTTATGTCGCTTCAGCCTCGGCATTTCTGGTGCTTCTGGCAATGGACAGGGTCGGCATCGTCCGCACGGTCCTTAAGGCCATTCCGGTGAGCACGTTGTTGTTTCTGGTTCTTCGGGATATGCAGGGTTTTGCGAGAATCTGCCTGGCTGGAGCCCTGACTGGCTCTGTATGCGGAGACATTCTACTGGATTTGCCATACGCAAGCGTATTTGTTTTTGGGCTGGCGGCCTTTCTGATCGGCCATCTTTTCTACGCCGTCTTATTCTTTAGGTATGCGAAAAGTCCTGACGGATTCGGCAAAGCAACGGTTGTGGGACTGGTCATTTTTGCCGGTGTGATGGTTTGGATCTTCCGAGACATAACCCCGACCCTATTCGGTCCGGTGGTGCTCTACATTGTGGTGATTATCACCATGAGCATCGGTGCATTCCTGGTTCCTGCCGAAAACCGCCTTCTTTTCATGGGCGCCCTCCTGTTTATCGCCTCAGATGTGGTTCTGGCGGTTAATAAATTCCTATTTGTCATCCCTTATGGACGAGTCATCAACATCAGTCTCTACTTTATTGCCCAGTTCATCATCATCATGGCTGCCCGGACCATCTGGGCCGAGAGGGGTGAAGAAGGGGCACACCAGAGATATTAAGGAGGAATTCATGCAGTTCAGGAAATCATGGGACGGTATTTATGCCAAGCCAGACAATCTCGTTGAGTCCTTCGAGTCCGCCGTATCCAGATATACAAACAACAGATTCATAGGCACTAAAGATAAATCCGGAAATTATCACTGGGTGACATACGGTTATATGGGTGAAAGGGTCGATCACCTGAGAGCGGGGCTTGCCGGTATAGGAATTGGAAGAGACGATGCGGTGGGAATTATTTCAACCAACAGCGCCGAGTGGGTGATCTGCGCTTTTGCCACCTATGGTCTTTCCGCGAGATTTGTGCCGATGTATGAAGCGGAACTTTTTTCCATGTGGAGGTATGTCATCGAGGATGCTGAAATAAAGGTCCTTTTTGTCTCCAAAAAAGAAATATATGAAAACCTGAAAAATCTGCCCGGCGAAATTCCCACTTTAAGACAGGTGATAATGATATCCGGAGAGGGTGATCACACCATGGCTTCTCTGGAAAAGGCCGGCAGGGCCAAGCCTGTAACATCAGTCATTCCCTCACCGAAAGATATTGCTGTTTTGATATATACAAGCGGGACGACAGGGGACCCGAAAGGGGTTCTTCTTTCACACGGGAACTGCACCAGCTGCAGCCAGGCGGGATGGCATCTCTTTCAGGAGCTGCAGCAAGACTCGGTCTCCTTCTCACACCTGCCCTGGGCCCATAGCTATGGATTTTCAGCCGAACTGAATAACTGGATTCAATTCGGAGGCTCGATAGCGTTGATGGATACTCTCGAAACGCTGGGCGTAGACATGGCAAAGGTTGCTCCTACCTATCTCATCTCCGTCCCCAGGGTATTTAACAAAATATATGCAAAGATCATGGAAACGATGAAGGAAGAGGGGGGACTGAAGCTGAAGCTTTTCAATGCGGCGCTTCAGTCTGCCCGCAGGAAGCGTGAAACAGGGACATCCGGCTTCAAATACCTGCTGCTCGATAAAATGGTGCTAAAAAAAATAAGGGGTAAATTCGGCGGAAGGCTTCAAGGCGCTTTGACCGCAAGCGCAAAGATGAATCCTGAAATAGCACAGTTCTTTTTTGATATCGGCATTCCTGTGTATGACTGCTATGGAATGACGGAAACAAGCCCTGCGATCACCATGAGTCATTCTACCCGATACAGAGTAAATTCCGTGGGAAAGGCACTCGAGAAAATCGATATTGTCCTTGACAGATCGAAAGTAACGGATGGTTCTGATGAAGGCGAGATCATCATCTATGGGCCGAATGTAATGCAGGGCTACCACAAAAAGCCGGATAAAACAGCGGAGATCATGACGCCGGATGGCGGTATCAGGACCGGCGACAGGGGAAAGCTCGACAAAGACGGTTTTTTATATATCACCGGACGTTTCAAGGAAGAATATAAACTGGCAAACGGGAAATACGTATTCCCGGCTGAAATTGAGGAGTATATAAAGCTATTGCCCTATGTGGCCAACGTCATGGTTTCAGGGGATGGCCGTATGTACAATGTGGCCCTGATTGTGCCGAATGTTCCTGTCATGGAAAAACTCGCGCGGGAGGTCCGCCTTTCAGTCTCATTGGAAGAACTTTTACACAGCAATCAAGTAAAAAAGATGATTACAAAAGAAATAGCCAATCATCTGAAAGACAAGTTCGGGGGATATGAGATTCCCCAAAAGGTGACGTTTATCGAAGAGGATTTCACTGTGGAAAACGGCCTTCTTACGCAGACCATGAAACCAAAAAGAAGTAAGATTGCAGAGAGGTATAAAGATATCATTGAAAATCTCTATACAGAAACACAGGACACATGAAATTCTCC
>PNOF01000114.1 GCA_013824645.1 Syntrophus sp. (in: bacteria)
AAATATCCATGAAATCATCTGTCGATGGAACTGCTCAGTTATATTACGATATTGGCAATGGCTTATCAGAAGAAAACTCAGTCATGGAGTCCGTCATTGGGGATCAGCAGTACCATGATTACCAGTTTCGATTGCCCCGTCAATCTGTTTACGGCATGCGTTTTGATCCCCTTATGTCGGTCGGATCGGTGGCGATCAAGCATGTTCAATGGATGGATGGTCTTGGCGCTGTCATTCAAATTATCAATCTGAAGCAACTGCAGCCCTTAAATCAAATTGGCAGTTTTACTTTTACAGGTCATGCGGTTGAAGTCGTCACACATCAAAACGTGAACGATCCTCAAGTTGGCGTGCTGTTGAACCGACCATTAACAGCCGGCAGAAGCTTTTTTTTCTGGCGTCATCCAACTGTTATACTTAAGATTCTCGTTGAATCTGTTGCCGTATTTTTTATCATAATCGTCTTGTGGTCTTTCTGGTTTAACTGGAGAAAAATCGTTGCACTGTTGCTCCACGGGGGGAAAATACCCTTTGCTATGCTGCTGGCATTTATAGCCGTTATCACTATAGAAATCATTCAACAGGCCAAGCTGCCGGCGACGGCATTTTACCATGAAGTGGATTCGCGCCTCTATCATCTTCAGACGCATCGCATTAATGCAGATTACTTGCTGCTCGGCGACAGCGTGGGGGGACAGCTTTTTAGAAATACCCCTCACCTGCAGAATGAAAAGTATGCCATTCTGGCAACCAATCAGGCCGTTACCATGACGGGGCAGTACTTCATTGCAAAAAGATATTTGCAGCGAAATCAGATGCCGCGTGCCGTCATTTTATTGACATCAACCTACTTCCACAGCCATCTGGAGCACAACCTCTCGGATAATTATGTCCAGCGGACTTTTACCGATTTTTCGGAAATCTTCGAGATATTTCTGTTAATGAGAGATCCTGCCTTCACAGTCAAGATGCTTGCCTACCGATTGTTGCCTTCTTTTAAGTATCGGTTGTTTCTTCAGAAGCGTTGGGCGGGCTTTACAAACGCAGAAACCTACACAGGCGTTGCTTACGATAACAAAGAGAGTGGAAATACACGATATTCTTTGTTGAGAACCCTGAGGTCTTATATTGCAATAAAAAATATCCCAACGCATCATTTCAAATCGCTACTTGCTATGCTCGATCTTTCGCACATTCCGCTGTATTTTTTAGTACCGGCAATTAATGAGCATCGTATGATACGTCATGAGGAATACAGGAATCTACGTGGGGGGTTATTTCCTGAATTGCAGAAGACATACAGTAATTTTCATTTTGATAATGACTCTCACATACTACAGACGAAATATTATTTTGATGGGTCGCATTTCAACGATGAAGGCCTAAAAATTGAAACACAGCGTTTGCATGAGAAAGTAATTTATATTGAACAGCTTATAAACCAGGAGGCCATCGATGCAAACAAACGCTAATTCTCCATGGCTGAAAACGACAGCAAGAACAACAGAATGCCTTGAGAAAGTGAATATTGCCCATGGATAGATATCTCATTACCGGGTTTTCCGGATTTGTCAGTAGGCATTTCCTGGAATATCTTGAAATACTGCAGAGTCCGGTATCCATATTGGGTATTGATATTTTTACACCTGATTTCGGATCAGACGGAATGAACTACGTGCAAGTGGATTTTCAGAAAATGGATTTGCTCGACCGGGAAGGGATAGAAAAAATTATCTCTCAATTCCAGCCGAACTATATCCTGCATCTGGCCTCATACAGCAGCGTTGCCTTCAGTTGGGAAAATCCTGTCAAAAGCTTCCAAAATAATACCAATATTTTTTTAAATGTGCTGGAGGCGGTTCATTCCGTCAATCCAGCGATACGGATTTTATCTGTCGGTTCATCGGAGGAATACGGCGCTCTTGCGGGGGGCAATGCAATTTTCCGCGAGGAAGACGCTTTGCATCCCGTCAGTCCCTATGCCGTGGCGCGGGTCTCGCAGGAGATGCTCTCCAAGGTATATGCGAAAGGTTACGGTTTGGATATCGTGATGACCCGGTCCTTCAATCACATCGGTCCCGGACAAAAGGAGATCTTCGTCATCTCATCTTTTGCCAAACGCCTGGTCGAGATGAAGAAGAGGGGCGACTCTTCTCCAAAGTTGATGACCGGAGACATCTCTTTGATTCGGGATTTTGTCGATGTGCGGGATGTGGTCAGGGCCTATGACGGGCTGCTGAAAAAGGGAAGGAAAGGTGAAATCTACAATGTCTGCGGAGGTGTCGGACATCCGTTAAGGGAACTCGTTCAGCAGATGGCTTCGATACTGGATATGGAAGTGCTGACGGAGGTAGATGAAAGGCTGATCAGGCCAAACGACAATAAGGTCATTATCGGTTCCAATGAAAAAATCAAGCGCGACATCGGCTGGACGCCTGAGATTCCGTTGAGAAGATCTCTTGAAGATGTCATCAATTTCTGGAACCGGCAATAAGAGAAACCGATTTCAATAATACAAATTTTTCTTGACATCTTTGTTTAGTTTAGCTAAACATGTTCTTAAGTTCAGACTCCAGATGGATAATACGGCTCTCACATCCAAGGATTCACGCGGAACCGGATCGATTTTGGGTGCAATCGACAGAGCGGAGCTTTGATAAAAACCATGCTTTACTTCCATCGTTTTTGACTCAGTAAGCGAAACCTTTTTCCAAATCAGTTTAGATAAATTGTACGGTTTGTATCATGCTTTCAGAATTAAAAGGGATTTAACCTGATCCCCCAACACCAATGGACATAACTGCCAAACTGACTGCGGTATTCTGGGATACGGATGTCAATCCTGATCGGCTCCTCCAACTCCCTCGCCTCTCCACTCCTTGCAAAAAGCTTCTAAACAGGTCATGCGCAACGATTTGAAATCTTTATAAAGGAGGTTATCATGGCAAACAGGGCATTATTGGTAGGCGTAAACAAGTACCAGCTTGCCGGCTCAGACCTGAGCGGGTGCGT
>PNOF01000115.1 GCA_013824645.1 Syntrophus sp. (in: bacteria)
CCAAATGCACCATCCTTTATTCCGAAGATATGCAACATGGACAGGTCATTGAAAAGAAGCTGAAGATAGTCAATCCGTTTTAAAGCATTCTTCGGCTCTCACCCCCACCAAAACGCTAAATTTAAAGACCTGACCCCCCATAACATAAAACGTAAAACTTTTTTCTACAGGAGCCGGCCATGTTAAAAAGAAAACTATCTTTCATTTTGTTTCTAATAGTTACGCTGCAAATTGTGTTTTCACAAAATGCCTACGCCTACCTGGACCCCGGCACGGGAAGTTATATTTTTCAAGTCCTGATAGCGGTCGTTATTGGTGGATTATTCGCCATTAAAATGTTCTGGCAGAAGATCAAAGTTTTCTTCAGCAATCACTTCTCCGGGAAACAGGAAAAATGACGGACAGCACCTTTTCGCCAACCCTGTCATTCCCGTCGCCACTCATGTCATTCCCGCGAAGCTTGTCCTCGAATGGTTCTATCGGGGAGCGGGTGTCTTTATTTGCGAAGCAACATCCAGTCGTCGTCCCGACGAAAGTCGGGAACCAGAGAAGAACTCTGGATTCCGGATCAAGTCCGGAATGACAAATAAAGGTATTTTCAAGACTATAGACATGACCACCGACCGTCTCCCAGGTTCCTTCCGTGACCCCAGCGGTTTTCTCTTCAAACATGATGATGTCCTTTATCGACAGATAAATGATTCATACAGGTCCGATTATGATCTCTTGATGCAATCAGGTCTGTATGAAAAACTGGTTGCAGAAGAGTTGCTGATACCCCACAAAGAGGTGAATCCCCCTGCCGAAGAAAGAGACGATGAACCCCCCGGTCATTGCGAGGCGCACGTGCGCCGTGGCAATCTCAATCCCTACAAAACCATTCAACCGGAGCACATCCCCTTCATCTCCTATCCGTATGAATGGTGTTTCAGCCAGTTAAAAAATGCTGCCCTCACCACTCTTAAGATTCAAAAAATTGCCCTTGAGTACGGCATGTCCTTAAAAGATGCCAGCACATACAACATACAGTTTTTCAAGGGGAAGTCCATTTTAATCGACACACTTTCCTTCGAAATCTACAAAGAAAATCAACCATGGGTCGCCTATCGTCAGTTTTGTCAGCATTTCCTTGCGCCCCTTGCCTTGATGGCACATACCGATGTCGGGCTGAGTCAATTATTCAGGATACACATGGATGGCATCCCCTTAGATCTAACCAGTAAGCTTTTACCTGCGAATAGCTGGCTCAGATTTTCTTTATTATCGCACATCCATCTGCATGCAAAAGCGCAAAAACGATATGAGAAAACCTCTGTCATTTCCGCTTCTCCCTCTGTCATTCCCGCTTCTCCCTCTGTCATTCCCGCTTCTCCCTCTGTCATTCCCGCGCAGGCGGGAATCCAGTACAAATCAGCTTCAAATAGAAAAGTCTCCAAACATTCTCTCATCGCCTTAATCCACCACCTCGAATCAGCCATCACCGCGCTGCAATGGCACCCCGCCGGCACAGAGTGGGCTGAATACTATGAGGATACGAACTATTCGCAAGAAGCCATGACCCACAAGAAACAACTGGTGGAAGCCTACATAACCGAAAACAACCCGCGCACCGTCTGGGATCTGGGCGCCAATACGGGTGTATTCAGTCGCATTGCAGCGGCTAAAGAAGCGGAAACCATTGCCTTTGACGTCGATCCGGCCGCAGTAGAAAAAAATTACCGCCAAATGCGTGAAAACAAAGAAACAAAGATGTTACCGCTATGCATGGACCTGACCAACCCCAGCCCGTCGATCGGATGGGCAAACGAAGAACGTCTTTCTCTGACCGACAGAGGCCCGGCCGATACGGTCCTTGCGCTGGCGCTGATTCACCATCTGGCCATCTCCAACAATTTGCCCTTCAGCCATATCGCCGCTTTTTTGAGTCAAGTATGCCGGTTTCTGATCACCGAATTTGTCCCCAAGGACGATTCACAGGTTCAAAGGCTACTCCGCAGCAGAGAGGACGTCTTCCCCGATTACGATCAGGAACACTTTGAACAAGCGTTCAGCCATCACTTCCTGATCCTGAAAAGCCAGGCATTGCCTGACACGCTAAGAACCATTTATTTGATGAGACTAAAATGACTGATAAATTAGCTTTATTGCATCCCCTTCTTTTCTCAATCATTTTCGTCATCATGCCATTTACGCAATATGCCGGCTTGATTCCTGCCGCGCAGGTTGTGGTGCCTTTTATTGTGATTTGTGTGTGTGCTTTATTTTTCTATTTAATTATCAAGCGCATTGTAAAAAAGGCGGATGTAGCAGTCGCCGTATTGTCCCCGTTACTGGTAATATTTTGTAATTATGGGACTTTATATGAATACATTTCCAGCCTTACAAGTGGAACAAAGCTGAAAGGGCCCGTGCTGGGGCTGGCCACTCTTTTTATCCTGATTATCCTTGTGGTCTATATTGTCAAGATCCTGCGCCTTCGTGAAGGCGCAATAAGCAAAGTCAATAAATCTTTTTGCATAATTGCAGGTGCATTAATTATTTTCAATATTTTCAGCATAACCGTGCAATCTATTGCAACAGCGAAGGTAATCGAGGCATCGGGCAGGCCCGATATTACCATTCAAAAACAGACCGGCCCCCTTCCTGACATCTATTTTGTCATATTAGATGAATATGCTGCCCCTTCGCAGATGAAGAGTTATTTTCAATATGACATGTCACCTTTTGTTGAAGATCTAAGACAAAAGGGGTTTATGGTAACAGAAATGAACACCGCATCTTTGGCGACGGCTGCAATCATCGAAAACAGGCTGAATATGGTAGAGATAAATCGTAAGGATGCTGTCGCCGTGCGCAGTAGTCTTTCAGACAGCCTTTCCGAAAACATGAATATTATCAATACGCACGATGAAAAACAAATGATTCACGTTAGA
>PNOF01000116.1 GCA_013824645.1 Syntrophus sp. (in: bacteria)
GAATTTCCTGAAAATGATTAACGGTAAACTCCAGCAACCGATCATCTTCAAAGTTAAGATAGAGGATCTCCTCTTTTTTTATTCCCGAGGCAATCAGTTCTTTTATTTTCTGATAACAAAACCAGGTCTTACCCGCTCGCCTCATACCGATAACGACATCCGCCTTGCCCCTAACCTCAGAAAATTCCTTATTCCGGGTTACCAGCTCAGGCAAGTTCCGTTCATGGAAATCATCAATAAGTTGCGATATTACATTTTTCATGATGCCATACTATCTCTTTTTTAGAGACAATACAATAATATATTATCTTTATTTTAGAGATGGAAAATTGAAGGGGGCTGTCCCCCTATTATTCCTCAGTTTCATAAACCTTGCCGGGCATCAGTGTTGTACCCCTTCGGATTTTATTACCTTGAACATTGTCATATAGAGTATCTTGAGATCAAGCAAAAGGGATTTGTTCTTCATATAAAATTCATCATATTCGACCTTTTGATAAACAGAAAGGTTGTCCCTGCCATTTACCTGAGCCCAACCGGTAATCCCCGGAACAAGCCTGTATATCCCTTTTTCGGTCCTTAATAAAATCAAATCTTCCTGATTATACAACGCTGGTCTTGGCCCCACCAAGCTCATATCCCCTTTTAGCACACTCCGTAACTGCGGGAGTTCATCAAGACTGAACTTTCGTAAGAAGCAGCCAAATGGTGTAAGATATTTATGGGGATTTTCCAGTAAATGCGTGGCAACAGCCGGTGCATCGATACGCATGGTGCGGAACTTGTGCATCTTGAAAGTCACATTATCCTTCCCTATTCTATCAGACCAGTATAGAACAGGACCTTGCGAAGTCAGTTTTACCAGCAAAGCGATGACAAGCATGGGCACAGCCAGAACCGATAAAAGTATTACCGTAGATACTAAATCAAAGGCTCTTTTATTATCCTTATAATAAACCGGATTCACGCATTTCCTTGATTGTTTCCCGCCAGCCTGCATCTAAAGTGTATTGAGGCACAAAACCTAATTCTTTTTGTATACTGTTGCTCTCTACTGCTATGTCTTCCGTATATTTGTCGATTGTCGCCCGTGTGATTGGTGAACGGCAACCACACAGCCTCGCTGCATTTTCAATGATACCCGCTACAAAGCACGCAGAAGCAACAGGCAGAGAAAAACGTGGCGGTTTATGGTCAAGAGCCTCGCAAATAGCCGAAATAATTTCATTCAGTGTATGGAAGCTTCCATCTGTGACATTATAAACACATCCTGCCGCCGCAGGGTGTTCTATCGCCAGTGCTACTGCCTTCACTACATCCTTATCATAAATCAATGTTCGTCTATTCCTTCCATCACCTACCGGAATAAAACGGCGTCGCGCAAGAATTCTCACCATTCGTTCGTAGTTTCCCTTGATGCGGGAACCATAAACCGCCCCCAAACGCAACACGGTTCCCAATAGTTGACCGTCTGCGCCTCTCGCATTCAAAACAATCTGTTCAGCAGCACATTTGGTCTGCGCATAAAAAGTGTCAGGATGAGTCGGCGACATCTCATTGAGCACGCGACCATCTGAAGGCCCATACACCGCAATTGTACTGAAGAGAGAGATGGTACAATAAAATCAGACAGTGACATAAGTGGTTACGCTCCTCTATACTAAGACAAATAGAAAGGAACAGTAAAATGGCAAAAAGACCAAGAAGGAATCATGGAGCAGTATTTAAAGCAAAGGTGGCACTGGAGGCAATCAAGCAAGATCAGACATTAGTGGAACTGGCAGAGCGCTTCCAGGTCCATCCTAATCAGATCGCAGAGTGGAAGAAGGTTCTTCTGGAGAAGGCCCCGGATGTTTTCGACAAAGGGAAGCCTTCCGGGAAAGAGCCGGACATTAAGGAACTTCACGCCAAGATCGGTCAGCTTGCAATGGAAAACGATTTTTTAGCAGGCGCGCTCGGGCGCATAGGCGAGCCGAGCGCAAAGAAATGATTAACAGGGATGATCCTTTGCCTATTACAAAGCAGTGTCATATATTGGAACTCTCCCGGTCAAGCGTCTACTATATGCCTGCCCCGTTACCTGATAAGGATAGAGAACTCATGCGCCTTATCGACGAGATTCATCTCGAAGAACCCTACTTGGGTTCAAGGGGTATGAAAAGCGCACTGAGAATAAGAGACCACAAAGTAGGCAGAATTCACGTAAGGACCCTCATGAGGAAAATGGGCATAGAGGCGATCTACAAGAAACCTCGTCTCTCCAAACCCCATCCGGGACATACGGTCTACCCCTACCTTTTGCGTGGGCTCGACATTACCTGTGCCAATACCGTATGGTGTTCCGATATCACCTACATCCCTATGGCACGGGGATTCTGTTATCTTGTCGCCGTTATGGACTGGGCAAGCAGGAAGGTGCTGTCCTTCAGATTATCGAACACATTAGACGCATCATTCTGTATAGAAGCCCTGGAAGAAGCACTCCAGAAATATGGAACACCCGACATATTCAATACCGACCAGGGGAGTCAGTTCACGTCTCTCGAATTTACAACTGTTCTCCTCAAACGAGATATAAAGATCAGTATGGACGGCCAAGGCCGCTGGAGGGACAATGTATTTATCGAGCGTCTCTGGAAGACAGTCAAATACCAGGAGGTATATTTGAAGGCATATGAATCAATCAGCCATGGACGAAAGGAACTCACAAAGTTCTTTGATCGCTATAACATGCGGCGGCCTCATCAGGGCCTAAACGACAGGACCCCTGACGAGGTTTATTGGAGTACACTGAAAATGATGGATGCGGTATGAGAAACCGGAGCGGCGAACCACTTAAAAACCATCGGAGGTTGTCTGAAAGATCTTGACCATCTGTG
>PNOF01000117.1 GCA_013824645.1 Syntrophus sp. (in: bacteria)
TTTCTTTCTTTACCGGATTATCGAGAAAAAACAGATTTTTGCATTGGTTGCACCTGACCCATATTCCCTCGCCCTCGATCAGGGTTTCATCAAATCTGAATTTTGTTCCGCAATTTTTACAGTGAACGATCATGTCTATCTCCCCTATCACCTATCCCCTTCTATTCTTTAATGACACAGACATCCGGCAGGAAACGATACATTTCATTGAAATCAAGACCGTACCCCACGACAAAATGGTCCGGTATGTCGAAGCCTACATACTCAGCTTCAAACGGCACCTTCCTTCTCTCCTTTTTATCAAGAAATACGCAAACCTTTAATGATTGTGGATCTCTTTCCTTGAGCCTGTCGACTAAAAAAGACAGGCTCAAACCGGTATCGACGATGTCTTCAACAACAAGAACGTCCCTGCCCCGTATCGGTGTCTCAATATCTTTCGTAATCATGATACTGCCTGAGCTCACCGTTCCTGTACCATAGCTTGCCAGTCTGACAAAATCAATCATGCATGGAACACGAAGGGATCGGATCAGATCCGCCATAAAGACAAAGGCACCCTTAAGGATACCGATAACAACCAACTCTTTCCCCTCATAATCCCGGGAAATCACATCCGCCAGTTCCTGAACCCTCTTATCAATATCTGCTTTAGCAATAAGAATATCTCTTTTTACCCTGTCCATCGGATACTTCCTTTTTAGGCAAACCGTTCATAAGTACGAGCAAGTTCATCGATGTTTGCCTGTATCAATTTCTCCCCCTCTTTTAATTCCCGTACATTTTTAAATTCGGAAGAAAGGCTCCGGAAAATACTGTCAAATCGTGATTTCTCACAGCCAAGGGTCTCATAGTTAATGTTCTTTATCATGTATTCCGAACCATCGAAATAATACTTGCCGAAACGATTGGTTGCATATGACCGAAAAGGCCATGAAGTCTTGTAGGAAAAGAAACGAAGGGCGATCTCCCTGAGAACGTTCTCCCTGAATCTTTCAGGCGGCGGCATTTCGCAAATCCTCTCGCTGATCAAGCGAAAATATGATTTGACCAGATCAATATCGGTCACACAGAGGCCATAAAGGTACCAGTCGTCTGTAATAATATTGATCAGAGCCAGTTTCTCTTCTCTCGATAGGTATTGATAACTGGGGCAGAGGTGCCCCTCACACAACTCCCTCCCGTAAAAGGAAGATTCTCTCAGATCCACGCCTTTGTTTCGGTGTGGATGGAGGAGGCAGCCCACTTTTCTTTCCTCGTCATCAAGAAAACCGAAATATTCGCAGCAATAGATGACTTCGAATATTTTTGCCTGGTCTTCAGATATTTTTACCATCTCGGAAAAGCCCGTCAAGTCTTCCGGACGCGTGACGGTTTTGTGGAAAAGATCGGTCCTGCTTTTCAATCTCCCGACCAGAGATTCCTTTGTGCTGTCGGCGTAATTATAGGATCCACAACATGCCCCGCATGATTTATATGCATCCGGCTGGCAAAGGTGGATGAATATATCATCCTTCATTCAAAGACAATAGTTTTGGCGCCATACGTTGAAATTCTCAATTCCCGATGAAGCCTCACCAGATTGGCGAGGCCCATCCTTAAGTATGCAAACCAATTTTATGCCCCTTTATATGAGGAATATATTTGCAGGTCAAGGATAAAGATGATAAAAAGATCAGCATGAGACGTGTAGAAGAAATACCCCTTTCCAACGGCCTTATAGTAGAAGTATTGGATAAATCCATCTCTATCGCGGCAGATACGATGAAGGTACAACTATTAATCAGGACTAAGATCGAACTTCAACCATCCTATTTCATCAAGCCTGAACACTTCGACCTTGTGAGGAAGATTATGGGACTGGAACTTTTCTTCGAATACAGCAAAGAGCGTGCTTTCGTTAACAATAAAAAAAAAGATGCAGTTTTTCAAGAACTGCTGGTTGCATTCAAGAAAGACTCGCTCCCATACCTTTCAAAACCGACATTTCCTCGCAGGTTTGCCCTGTCCAAGTACTGGGAGATCGAGCAAAACCGGTACAAGTACCGTTCTTTCTTTGAAGAAAAACCTTCCTGAAGGGTAATTATAAAAAAATCGGGCTACACCTGAAATTCTTTAAGAAGGAAAATATAATAAATTATGTTGACAAATTGTATTTTTTTTAGATACAGTGCACCTCAAATTTTTTTCATAAGGATTAGATTGTATGTATGCGGTTATAAAAACAGGCGGAAAACAGTATAAAGTCTCGGAAGGCGGCGAAATCGCGATCGAAAAAGTAAGCGGTGGTAAGGGAGAAACCGTTATTTTCGATGAGGTACTGATGGTCTCCAGAGGAGAAGACATCAAAGTGGGTACCCCTTTTCTCGAAGGTGTAAGGGTTAGCGGAGAAATTATCGATCAGACAAAGGCGAAGAAAATTAATGTCTTTAAAATGAAAAGAAGGAAAGGGTTTAAGAAGAAAACAGGACACCGTCAGAAATTGACAAGGATGAAGATAAAGGAAATTTCCATTTAGCGGGGGATAGCATGGCACATAAAAAAGGACAAGGCAGTACCCGGAACGGAAGGGATAGCAACGCCCAGAGGCGAGGCGTTAAGGTGTTTGGCGGCCAGAGAATTAATGCCGGCTCTATCATCGTCCGTCAGGTCGGGACAAAGATCCATCCCGGCAATAATGTCGGTCTTGGAAAAGACTATACACTATTTTCTAAGATTGACGGCATTGTAATGTATGAAAGGCTGGACAAGAAAAGAAAAAAAGTAAGCGTTTACGCTTCATAACCAGCTTTATAAATAAACAGGAGGCATTTAAGGAAT
>PNOF01000118.1 GCA_013824645.1 Syntrophus sp. (in: bacteria)
ATGCACCAAGTTACATTTCCGCTTGCAGCTTCGTCAATATAACGCTTATCAGCCCTTTTCATGTCCAGTAATCAGGCGGGTTATCGGGACTGCCTCGGTCAATCCTGCCAGCGCTGAGGGACTTTCCGCAGCTTTGACGTTTCATAGCCTTGCGTAATCAGCTCTGTGAAAAGTTTGGCGTATTCCTCCTCCGTTATAGTGGGAGTGCGGGCCATGATCCATACATAGTCACGTTTATTACGGGCAATAATGGTCTGGGTGTAATCATCATTCAGATAAGTAATCAAATATTCTGCCTTCCAGGGCCAGATAAACTGCATGCCCCAAACGGCGTTACTGGTTTTGTCAAGGATAAAGCCCCGGGGTGTGTAAGTTTTCAGAGGACCGTCAAAATTATTTTTGCGGAATGTGAATGTTACGGCAATTGTGCCATCTGCATCAAGGCGGTATGATTCCAGGGCGTTGTACGCGCTCTTTTCGATCCATGTCGGGATGCTGGCAATCACATACCATTTTCCCTGAAAACGCTGAATGTCGACGGATTCGACAGTCTTGAGAGGAGGCAGCTTCTTCATGCAACATCCTGACAGGTGGAACATGCTCAGGATCAAAATAAGACTCACGGCTAAAATCATCTTGGTATTGTGCAAGTAGCTGTTTTTCATAGCTTGCTGTCCACATATGAAGGGTGAAATTTATTTGCCGTTTTAGTTTGTTTTATTTGGATCGTGCTGCAATACTACAAGCATATTTTGTTGAACCGTTTCTTGTTTCATATATACCGTCGTCTTTACGTAAACAATATCAATAATTAAGGTTTGCATGATGAATAAAGTGCAACTAAAACCTGATCTTCGCGGGGATCAACCCGACAGATCACTCTCGATGCCGGCAGACTGCTTATTCATGAAAACTGTTTCGTGCCATTGCACCGGCGCTCAACGGGCTTAATTAATATTCTATCACATTTTGTTTACCTTATGACAAGACAAAAGTAACGACTACTAATAGTTCTTCCTTACTTGTGTTGCATCTTCGCTTTGACAAAATTTTTGCGAAAGTTGCCCTGTCCCGATCATTTGTGCAACCTGTTTTATGGTCTGTTTCCCTTTACAAACAGCATCTCTGATATGCCCGCCGCCACTCATCCCGCTGAACGGATTCAGATTTTTTGTTTGCCGGTTACATTCCAGACGCGAACAGCAGCTGCCGGAAAAGGTCTGTCACTCGATAGTTTATTTTTTTTCTTTTAGGTTCATTCGTCTGATCAGAGCCTCCAGGTATCGGGACTTCATCTGTTGACTCGCCATCGCCTGTTTAACGGGGGGTAGTTGAAGAATGACACCGAGAATAGCCGCCATGGCTCTGTGACTGAGAAGAGCCTGATTATCGAAAATGAGATTTTGCAGCTTTCCTCTTTCAATGGCCATCAAGACAGATAGATGAACAGAATTCAAGGGAGTTATGACTCTCGCCGAACGGTATTCTAATGTAAGATGCTTCCCCCGGCAGGCACTGACACAAAGACCGCAACCAAGGCAGATTTCTTCAAGCAAGCAAGCTTTTTTTATTTTCGGGAGGCGTCGATCATTTGTGGAAACAATACTCAGGGCATTCACCGGGCAGACACTGACGCATTGACCGCAACCTGAGCAGCCATCCTCATGAATTTCCGGCAGAAAATTTGTCGTATGCACCGGGTGCAGAAGGCCGAAACGCCGGGCGGCGATCAGAGCTTCACAGCAGCAACCACAACAATTGCAGATGAAATTGACCCTCTCCCGCACATTGGAGCCGAACTGAACCAGTTTGTGATCGTAGGCGATCTGGAGCAGGTTTAGGCATTCTTCGGCGCTAACCTTGCGGGCATGGCCGTGTTTGATCAGTGACCCCGCCGCCAGATTAAAGGTCATGCAGATCTCCTTCGGTGCACTGCAGTCTTTACCCAGATGCTGCATTTTGTGGCGGCAGTAACAGATGCTGATGCCGCGGAAGGAAGCCGTTTTAATGACCTCATTGGCCCGTTCATAATCAAAAACAGTCAGGCTGAATTCCGGGGGAAGGGACGGCTCGTGAACAAATACTCGGCCTAATTCCGTTTCTCCATACGTAAAAAAGAGCCTTTATAAAGTCTTCTTCCACATTAAGATACTGATAGAAAAGTTTGCTGAGCATTTTCTGGTCGATATCTCTCCGCATCCTCATAAGTGAAAATTCAAAAAAACCCGCCATGGGAGGCGGAAGGACATAAGTCTGCTCCCCATCTTCCTCAATGTCGAGAAGAATTGCCCGGGAGGCCAGACCATCCAATATCTTTTGTGCAGATGCTTTCTTCATTTTCCAGAGGCGAGAGGCTTTTTCTGCTGAAAATGGTTTTATGGGCAGGAGTGATACCAGAGCGGCATCTCTGGGCGTGAAGAGAATATTCAGTATTTTATAGAGCGCTTCCGCTGGCGGAGCCCCCCTAAGGAAAACGATTAAGACGATCTGTTAGCGCTGCATATCCTGACTTCATCAAATGATGGGTCATGGCAACCTCGCTTTTACCCGCAAAGCGTGAACTTGGACTTATAATGGAGAAATATTTATTACCCTTTGCCCGGACGGAAATATTCGTGCTTATTTTCGGTCCAGTTCCTTTCTTACGGCGAGGCCGATTTTTTCCATCACATAAGGTTTGCGGATAAAATTCCCGGCACCCATTTCCTGGGCCTTCCTGATCCGGACAGTTTCGGAAAAACCGCTGACAATAATTGCTTTCTGGCCGGGGTTGATTTTAAGTATTCTCCGGTATGTTTCCAGG
>PNOF01000119.1 GCA_013824645.1 Syntrophus sp. (in: bacteria)
AAAGTTCGAATCGTCACCCTATCCGGGAACGAAGATGAGGAAATCCTTAAGTTCATTCGAAAGGAAACTATCGACATTATCGTGATGGGTACGCATGGGAGAACGGGACTGAAACATGTCTTTCTGGGGAGCGTCGCCGAAAAAATCATCAGGCGCAGCCCGATCCCCGTCTTTATAATCCCCTGTAAAGAAAAGTCGGGAGCCTGAACCAGCAGAGGAATCCCGCTATGGCCGAAATTTACTCCATCAACATCCTCGCCAGGATGATTCCCAGAATGAGCCATACGGGGATGGAAATAATGAGGGCCCAGACGATCCCTTGGGCATTTTTCAACCTGCCGTGAAGACTTTTTTCAAGAAGAGCCCTTTCAATCTTCACTTTTATTTCATCAATGTTGAAGGGTTTGGTGATGTAATCCCTTGCCCCTTTTTTTATGGCCTCGATAGAGGATGCAATGGATGGATAGCCGGTGATCATGATAAATATGGCATCTGAGTTCATCTCTTTGACCTGATTCAGAAGCTCCAATCCATCCATCGGGGCCATATTGAGATCCGACAAGATGATGTCAAAGTGTCCTTCCTTGTATATCTTTAAGGCATCCTGTCCGTTTGCGGCACAGGTCACCTCATAGCCATACTCATTGAGATACTCGGCAAGGAGATCCCGCACACTTTTTTCATCATCCACTACCAACATTCGCTTCGGTTTTTTATTCGGATCTGCCATACGGATAACCTCCTCGGTCTATCCTTTCATCCATGGATAGATCACACTAGGGTATGCGACCGATGGAATTTTGCGCGATAAACTCCTGCAGTCGCTTCCGGTCAAACATCCCGAGCCACTTGAAATTAACACCCCTTCTTCTCAGCCAGCCGGAGCTGTTGTATTTTTCAGGAATGGGGTTATCTGATGCAGTTACAAAATCCACACGGTCAAACTGAGGATCGTCACCGGCAATGAGGCCGAGAAAACCCGCCTCCTCCAGTTCCTCCCTGGTGCCATTGTAAACAAACGCGCACCCCCCTTCGCTGATATCGAGGAGCTGGATCCTTTTTATCTCTTTCCCGCTGGACGTATGACATCTGACGACAACGAAAGTCCCTTTACTGGCATAAAAGCGGGGATGCTTTCTTGGCCTGAAAAATCTCCGTAACAGCCCCATCATTCCCATCGTGGACCCCCTGTAGCTCTAGACAACCGTCGTAGAGAGTTTTTAGCATGGCAAGGTTAAAAAATCAAAAGATATCTGCAATTCATAGGCATGATTACAAGTACTTTCCCGTGCATACTTTACAAAATCCCCTATGGTGGGCAATCAGAAAAATGCCTTGACAAACAACGGTAATATCCATAGTTAGAATGCGAAGCCGTTCTTTCAGAAATCAAAATAATTGATTGGAGAAGGAGCCGAAAAATATGAAGGCCATCAACAAAACCCGGAAACAGCTTATTGGAGAAGTGGCTGCTTTACAAGCGCGACTTTCCGAACTTGAGGCTGGTAAAACGGACTACTCCGAGCAGGTTCAGCGTGATTTTGGTGAAAGTATGAACCGCTACTTCCCGCAAACGGAACATATGAATGAGGCTATTTATGTTATTTTCGACAGGAAGTACGAATTCATCAGTCAGAAATTTGGAGAACTGTTTGGAGTTACACCGGAAGAAGTCTGCACTCCTCAGTTCGATCCGATGACGCTGGTGGCGCCGGAAAGCCGCCAATTCGTCATGGAGAATCATCGGAAGGGATTTCGTGGCGAATTTGCGTCTCAGGAGTACGAATATACCGGTTTAAAAAAAGACGGTTCAAAAATCGAATGTGAGACATTTATCCTGTTCATTCCTTACAAATGGGGGATGGCCATTCATGGAGTGCTCCGCGATATCAGCGTTCGCAAACGAATTGACGAGGAACTGCAAAGGCAGCGCAGCGATCTGCAGATCGTGTTGAATTCCATACCCACCAGCATTTTTTATACGGACAGAGATCACCGCTTTATTAGGGCAAACAAGGCGTTCTGTAAATCCCTCGGATTTCCTCTGGAACAGATCATCGGAAAGACATTAACGGACCTGTTTCCCAATCTGCCGCCGGAGCAGCTATCTCATTTATTGGCAGTCAGTGATCAGGTCATGAGTTCGGGTCATTCGAAGCGGGGGTTGATCGAGATTCTCCCCTCGGTCCGCGGGAGAAGATGGATTCAGAATGACCGGGTCCCCTACCGGGACGACAAGGGAAACATCATCGGTGTTATCTGCATGGCAATGGACATCAGCGATTTTAAGGAAACGGAGGAAAAACTCTGGTATCTGAGCTGTCACGATGTCCTCAGCGGCCTTTATAACCGCACCTTTTTTGAGGAGGAGCTGTATCGTCTTGAAAAAGGCAGACAGTTTCCGATAAGTATTGTCACTTTAAAATTGAGCGATCTCCAGGCCGTCAATGAGCGTGATGGCATCGCCGCGGGGAACGAGCTGCTGAAACATACGGCAAAGGTTCTGAAGGCATTCCGTTCGGAAGACATTGTGGCCAGGATCGGCGGCGACAGATTTGCGGCCCTCCTCCCTGTTACAGACCGGTCATTGGGAGAGACGATCCTCAAGCGGCTCAAGGATACCCTTGAAGCGCACAATAAACATTGTAAGGGAATGCCGTTGGAACTGTCCTTTGGCATCGC
>PNOF01000120.1 GCA_013824645.1 Syntrophus sp. (in: bacteria)
AGTTGTTCCTCCTTGGTTGCCGACTCAATTGGGGTCGGACCAAGATAACCTGTTGATATTAAAGAAATATCATCCCAGAAATAGGTGTTTTCAGGGCTTAGGGCGCTGTTTTTGCCGGTAAAATGAGTGAGACATCGTGAATCTCGAAACGCGCCTGTGCCCCGAAGGGGTAGATCGCGAAGCTGCAAACGTGTCGCAAGGTTCAGGATGAAAAAAACATGTGGGGGCGGGAGACGGCGGGCTACCGCCATTGCATGTTTTAAATGCATGCCCTTCGTTGTCATTGAGACGTTGTCTGAATCTTACATTACCCATTGTAGATTTCAAAGTTGTGCTTAAGTAAGAGTGGGCACAAGATCATGTAACAATACGTGAGTTATTTTAACACACGATTAAGATTGTGTTAATACTAATGTTATGAAAGGCAACGAGGAACTGTAAAAGGCAACGTGAATCTCGAAACGCGGATCGGGAATGGTAAATGGGTGGACGGATGCGTAAAAGCAATAGCACCCCGAAAGCCACACGCCACTGCCATCCGCCGGTGTCCCGCTTTGTTGCCACATATACCGTATCTTCCCACATAGGCGTCTACGCTTAGCGTGAATCCTTCATCAGACGTTACCAGGGATTCAGACGTGTAGTTTACCTTTTATGAAAACCCTTATCCGCTCAGCGGCTTGAAGGGCTTTTTGAGCTTCCTCTCTGGAGAAATTGGTGGGCCAATATACGGGATAACGAGCCTCTATATAGAAAGCTGACAAGAACTCGCAGGTCTCCCTTAGGTCTTCGAACGAGTCATCCTTTGTTGAGCAAACCTTCAGCAATAAACCAAGATCGTGGACTCTCCGAAATTCCAGGTCAGAGGCAACGATAAAAGCCTTCAAATACTTCTCCGCTGCTTGCTGGAAATGAAAGCAGATCTGAGCAAAGAAGTTCCTGCCTTCTTCCAGATTGACACGAGCGAAGTTGTAGTCCTCTTCTCCCTTGGCAATCCACTCCTTGACGATCGATTGGTCAACCATAGACGACCTTACCCTCTTTGAGAATGGCCTTCAGAAATGGGTCGCCCATAGCAAGGCGTCCTTTGAATTCTTCGGGACGATAGATGATGAGGTCGATAGGGATATCCCGATCTATCATAAGGCTCAATTCGCGAGTCCTGTCAACACCATACAAAGGCGTGTCCTTCTTGATAATAAGGAAATCGGCATCGCTGTCCAGCGTCAGTTGATCCCTCGCCGCACTCCCGAAAAGAATGATCTTCTCGGGCTTGTATTTCTTTACGATTTGTTCAGTGATCTTCCTGATTTCATTTTCAAAATGATCAGCCATGGAATAAAGGACCTCCAACTACTTCATATTATACCATTTAAGCAAGTTATGGGTAATAGAATAAATAAATCAGGTATAATTAAGATACCATTCCGCTGCTTTTTCCATGCCATCCTTCACCGAATACTGTGGAGCATATTCCAAAAGTGATTTTGCTTTGTCAATATTGGCAAGTGAATGGCGAATGTCGCCCGGCCTAAAATCCTTATACACCGGCTTTTTCGCGCCCGCCTCGGGATGAGATTGCGAAACTATTGAGCGGATCAAATCGAAAAGCTCATTCAGTGTGGTCCTTCCGCCGTAGGCAATGTTGTATACCTGACTGACGGCCTCCGGGTTTTCGGTACATCCTGCAAGGAGATTCGCCTGGACGACATTTTCCACAAAACAGAAATCCCTGCTCGTCTCTCCATCACCATTAATAAATATTTCTTCTCCGCTTATCAAACCGGCAAACCACTTGGGCATAACGGCGGCATAGGGTCCATCGGGGTCCTGCCGGGGACCGAAGACGTTGAAATAGCGAAGCCCGATACACTCCATACCGTACACGCGGGAAAAAACGCTGGCATATTTTTCGTTGACCTGCTTGGTCACGGCATAGGGGGAGAGGGGATTGCCGATTTGATCTTCTATTTTTGGCAGTGCCGGGTGATCACCGTAGACAGAGCTTGAAGTGGCAAAAACAAAGCGTTTCACCTTCGCGTCACGTGCTGCAACGATCACATTGAGAAAGCCGGTCAGGTTGTGTTCATTTGTCGCGATGGGATTCTCGATGGAACGCGGCACAGAGCCGAGGGCCGCTTGATGGAGAACAACATCTACGCCATTTGCAGCTTTCCGGCACGCTTCAAGGTCACGGATATCGCCTTCGTGAAAGGTGAAGTTTGCCCATTGAGAAGGAGAAACAAGGGACCTGACCTCGTCGAGATTCCTGTGGTGTCCCGTCAGAAAACCATCTATCCCGATAACTTTCTGATCGAGCTTCAGGAGGGCTTCAAGGAGATTGGAGCCGATGAAACCCGCCACACCGGTTATAAGCCAGACCTTGGGTTTCTCTCGTAGTGTCTGTTTTACCTTTTCATAATGGTTCATATCATGTCACTTTCCTTAAAAACATTTTTTGCCGCATTGTAACTGCAAGACGGAACATGGAAGCGGGGAGATGGAAGATAAAAACCATCACAGACATAAAGGTC
>PNOF01000121.1 GCA_013824645.1 Syntrophus sp. (in: bacteria)
ACGAACAACCAGCCATTGCAGCCAATCGCCGGGCAATCCGGCTCTGGCTCAATTCTTTGTTAGAAAAACAAAGCTGACGATCTTGACGTTGTGACGTTATAGTGCTATAGTAACATAGTTACATAAGGAGGTGACGTTATGGCTATGCAGGCTAAAAGAGCCACAGTATATTTTGACCCCGAACTGCATAAGGCATTACGGCTGAAGGCAGTTGAAACGTCCCGTTCAGTATCTGAGCTTGTGAATAATGCCGTCAAAGAAGCCCTTACAGAAGATGTAGAAGATATTGCGGCATTCGAGGAAAGAGTCGGAGAACCACTGATCGCCTATGACGAAATGGTAAAAAGACTGAGACGAGATGGCCGTATATAACATTTACTTTAGGGAATCAGTTGAGAAAGACTTCATAACAATTCCCAAGAAAGACATTGAGAAAATTTTACATCGCATAGAGGTGTTGGCAGAAAATCCTCGACCTTCAGGCTGTGAAAAGTTGACCGGTCAGGAGAAGTACCGTGTTCGTCAAGGTCGTTACAGAATTGTATATTCGATTCAGGACAAGGAACTTACGGTCTGGGTGGTGAAGGTTGGACATAGAAAAGATGTTTACAAATGAAGCGAACCAGCCGTTGGAGACAATCGCCCGCAAAGCTCTCCAGTTGATCGCATTACCGCCCAACGACCAGCAACGCGGTGACTGATTATGGCCGCTGGACCCCCACGATTTTGCCCAAACTAACCCTTGAGCGGTTCTTCACGCATAATTCCATTTCTCAATCAAGGCGCTATCTTTGTTGGCAGCGTTGTCGTAAATCCTCACGTACACATTGTACGCTCCGGTTTCCTCCTCCTTGCCGCCTCAATATCATCCTTGATTTAGAAACGGAATAACACCCTACACGTCGCAAGCCTGACCGACCGCCTAAGTAGCTAGAGCCGATCACAGCCCTCTAGGCTGCTCCGGCTCAGCTTTTCGTTCGGCTTATAACTTGATATCATATGCATCATATGATACTTTAATGCATAAGGAGGTCAAAAATGAGAACAACACTTGATTTACCAAAGGATTTAATTGACGAGGCCATGAAGGCTACCCACATCAATACAAAAACACGGGTTATAATTACAGCCTTAGAAGATTTAATAAGGAAATATAAAATATCAGAATTGAAAGGATTTAAAGGCAAAGTTGATTTAAACATCGATATGGACGCAATAAGAGGACGTCAATGTCGATATTAGTCGATACATCGATATGGATTGAATATTTCAGGAGTGGGAATAACTCTGAAAAACTTGATTTCTTAATTGATGAAAACCTTGTTGTTATCAACGATCTTATTTTTGCAGAATTAGTCCCCTTTTTGAAAGTACGTAACCAAGGGAAGATTATTGATTTATTGCATAATATTAAAAAGTTAAAATTATCGATTAACTGGGATCAAATCATTGATTTCCAATTCAAATGTCTGAAAAATGGTTTAAACGGAATCGGCATTCCTGATCTTATTGTAGCTCAGAATGCAATGCAGAATGGCGCTGAAATATATTCGCATGACAATCATTTCAGACTCATGAAAGACATCCTCGAATTCCATCTTGCAGATTAAAATGACAACCGCCCAACCGGGCAATCCACGCGGCCCCGCGATCACTTTGTTAGGCCTATGGTAAGCAAACAATCTACAAAGCAAACGACCCGGACGTTGCCTCCACTGGCGGGTTCCTCTCCCAATCGTTCCAATTTTTCATCCCATCCATCGGAGAACTATGTCTGTTAAAGGGATTCTAATAGCGTCATTTATTGTGCTCGCGCTTACGGGCCTATGCGCAGGGTCTGCATATGCTGATGGCAGTCTTTCCTCCAGTCAGCCACCTGACCGATACGGCATGGGACTTGTGACCGGCAACACCTATGACCCGAAAAACGACATCACTTTTGTCCAGGTTTCCTGGTTTGCTTTGTTCGACCATGAGAAGGTTTGGCGTCACAAAGCACCGG
Organism: Syntrophus sp. (in: bacteria); assembly: GCA_013824645.1. GTDB lineage: Bacteria > Desulfobacterota > Syntrophorhabdia > Syntrophorhabdales > Syntrophorhabdaceae > PNOF01. The sequence continues at coordinate 2,003 of PNOF01000121.1, forward strand.
AAGCGCTCCGTTTTAAGATTGAAGGCAATATGGGGACGACAACAAGACCGGATAAACGATTAATCATATCCGCCAATATCTTATTCCATTTCTAAATCAAGGATGATATTGAGGCGGCAAGGAGGAGGAAACCGGAGCGTACACCAGTACGTGAGGATTTACGACGACGCTGCCAACAAAGATAGC
>PNOF01000122.1 GCA_013824645.1 Syntrophus sp. (in: bacteria)
ATACTTGCTCTGGAAGGCGATGAGGACTTTGATATTCTGAATGGGGTTCCTGCTGTCTTTGACAATCGCGGGAGCATCGCTTCCGACCTGACAGAAGGCAAAGGTATTTGCCGACAGCCAAACAAGGAGTAACGATAAAACAGTAAACAAGCGGTTATTGATCATGTTTCCTCTGATCAAAATTACAGGCCTTCAATGACGGACTTTCAGATACTTACTTTATAACCGATGGTCATTTGGTGTGTAAAGTTTTTTATGCAGAAGAGGTATAAGAAAAAAAGCTTTGTATGTCAGTTAAATAATCGTTAGTGATCCAAATTGAATTTCGTTGCCCTTCAATTCCTTTTCAGATATAAAGTGGCGTCATCGACTCCCGTTGTCATGGCGCCGGGGGATCTGTCGCAATCGATCAATGATGGCTAATGTCTGAGATGCAGGGAATCTTTTTATGGACCTTCCTAGTTTCGTGACGCCTATTAGGGGCAATCGATGAAGCTGCTGCTCCTTTCCGCCAATACCACCCAATCCCCCTATCCGGTCTATCCCCTGGGGCTCGATTATATTGCGGGGACCTTGCAGCCCCGGCATGAGGTCGCCATTCTGGATATGAATGTGGTCGGCGGGCTGGAGCGTCTGGAGGCGGCCGTCAGGGAGGTTGGTCCCGATGTGATCGGCCTTTCGGTCCGGAATATCGATAATGTGGATACGGTTGCCACAAAGAGTTTTGTTCAGGGATATGAGCGGATCATCCATGTGATCAGAGGTTGTGCGAAAGCCCCCATTGTCCTCGGAGGGAGCGGTTTTTCAATTTTCCCCGGCGAATTGATGTCCCTGCTGGATGCCGATTTCGGTGTCGTGGGGGAGGGCGAATACCTGGGTCCGCTCCTCGACGCCCTGGAGAATGGAACGGCTGACGCCGATCTGCCCGGGATCATGCGGAGAGGTGGAAGTGTCAGGATACCCGTTCCCTGGTCGGGGACTGCCAGACGGCAGATACGGCCGATAGACGCACAGTTCCGTTTCTATGCTGAACGGGGGGGCATGCTGAATCTCCAGACGAAGCGGGGATGCCCCTTCCGCTGCATTTACTGTACTTATCCCCATATCGAGGGTAACCGACTGCGCTTGAACTCCCCGGATGAGGTCGCCAAAGAGGCCAGAGAGTTACAGGAGATGGGCGCCCGGTAC
>PNOF01000123.1 GCA_013824645.1 Syntrophus sp. (in: bacteria)
CTTATCAAAAACGGCAAAAGGACAAAAGAAATCGGCGAATTGCTCCACATGTCCTCGGGGGCAATAAATTTTCACAGGAATAATATCAGAAAGAAACTTGGCTTAAATAATGAAAAGATGAATTTGAGGTCCTACCTCATGTCATTATAATAATATAAGCAATTACCTTGTAGTTAACATGTATTAATCTAACAGTATTCTCCCTTAAGTTAGTCTTCCCACAAGCGAAAACAGATTAGAGCATAACAATAAACACCAGGTAGCGGGATTTTGTGAAGGGTTATACGCAGATCCTGATCGATGTGAGGGAGATATGATAAAGAGCCGGATTGAAGATTCACAGTATGGCAGGATATTAACACTTGACGGTGAGCTTTGCATTCAGGATGCCGATGAGTTCAGGGCATTGCTGCTGCAATCAATTGATGCCGTGGATGCTCTCACCATGAACGTGGCATCTGTTACTGATATTGACCTTTCATGCCTCCAACTTTTGTGTGCAGCGCACCGGACTGCAATAAAGGTAAGCAAGCGTTTAGAGCTTGATAAGGAATGGCCTGAATCGTTTGCCCGGGTGATAGGGGAATCGGGCTATGCTCGTCATGACGGCTGCAGTCTCGATAAGGACCATGGTTGTTTGTGGATAAAGGAACACACCAATGGGTAAATGTATTATGACCGCAGACGACTCGGCAAGTGTCAGGCAGATGGTAGCCTTTACTCTTAAAGGGGCAGGCTACGAGGTGGTTGAGGCTGTAGACGGTATGGACGCCTTATTAAAGCTTGAGTCAACACCGGTCCAGATGCTCATCACAGACCTCAATATGCCCAACCTTGACGGGATCGGATTAATTAAAGGTGTCCGTGCAAACACAGCCTATAAGTTTATCCCCATCATCATGCTCACCACAGAATCACAGGATTCAAAAAAGCAGGAAGGCAAATCTGCAGGGGCAACGGGTTGGATTATCAAGCCCTTTAAACCAGAACAGCTCTTAGCAGTTATCAAAAAGGTGTTAGGATGATGGATACAGACAGGGAAGGGGTGGCTTTAATGAGTAAATGCATAATGATTGTCGATGATTTTGCAAGTATTCGTCGTATGATAAGCTCTACCCTCAAAGGGGCTGGCTACGAGGTGGT
>PNOF01000124.1 GCA_013824645.1 Syntrophus sp. (in: bacteria)
TCCCCATCCCTGATAAAAACGGGAGGTTGCATATATTACAGATTCATACGAGGGGCATGCCCTTATCAGGGGAAACACGTCAGGGAAGCGATGCAGCACCCAACGGGGTCGATCTGGAAAAATTGGCCGAGATTACCCATGGCTTCGTGGGCGCAGACCTCGAAGCACTGGCACGGGAAGCGGCCATGTCTGCACTCCGAAAGATCCTCCCGAAGATTGATTTTGAAATGGATGAAATTCCATACGAGACACTCCTGAAGCTGGAAGTGACGATGGATGACTTCTACGACGCCATGAAAGAAGTTGAGCCCTCTGCCATACGGGAGGTGTTCGTTGAGGTGCCGGACGTAAGGTGGAGTGACGTGGGAGGTCTCGAGGACATTAAGCAGGAATTAAAAGAGGCGGTAGAATGGCCCATTAAGTATGCTGATGTCTTTAAGACAGCCGGCACACAACCGCCAAAAGGGATTCTCCTTCATGGAGCCCCCGGTACAGGAAAGACCTTGCTTGCAAAGGCGGTTGCAAGCGAGACAAAAGTCAATTTTATCTCCATAAAGGGCCCCAGTCTCATGTCAAAATTCGTTGGTGAAAGCGAGAAGGGCGTCCGTGAAGTATTTAAAACGGCAAAACAGGCTTCACCGTCAATCATATTTTTTGATGAGATCGATGCCATCGTTCCAAGAAGGGGTTCGGGAATCGGGGAGTCCGGCGTTACGGAACGGGTTGTAAGCCAATTTTTGGCAGAGATGGACGGCATTGAAGAACTTAAGGGAGTGGTAGTGCTTGCTGCCACCAACCGGGTGGATA
>PNOF01000125.1 GCA_013824645.1 Syntrophus sp. (in: bacteria)
GAGTCTGCCCCAAAAAGACAGAGATGCCAGATATATTGGTACACTTATTGAGGGTTTGCCAATAGCTACAGGAGACAGAGTAAGGGTTACCCTTTTTGGTTCCCGGTCAAGTGATTTCAAGGTTCTGACCACAAACCCCGATGGTGTTGTGGTGATAAACCCGGGAACAGAGATAAAAATAGAATCGAGAGAGACAGGGGAGCAGAAGACTACAAAGATTTCCTATGAAGACATCGGAGGACTCGGGTATCAGATTCAAAGAATCAGGGAGATGATTGAACTGCCCCTGAAATACCCACAGATATTTGAAAGACTCGGGATTGATCCGCCGAAGGGTGTATTGCTCTATGGTCCCCCGGGGACAGGGAAGACATTGATTGCCCGGTCTGTGGCGAACGAGACGGAAGCCTACTTTACAAGCATCAGCGGGCCGGAAATCATGGGTAAATTTTATGGGGAAAGCGAGGGGCGTCTGAGAGGCATATTCGACGATGCCCAGAAGCATACCCCTGCCATAATCTTTATTGACGAAATTGATGCCATTGCGCCGAAAAGGGAAGACATGGGTGGTGAGAAGCAGGTTGAACGACGGGTCGTCGCCCAGCTCCTGTCGCTTCTGGATGGTTTACAGTCGAGGGGTCAGGTGATTGTCATCGGGGCGACAAATATTCCCAATACCCTTGATCCGGCATTAAGAAGGCCGGGAAGATTTGACAGAGAAATATTAA
>PNOF01000126.1 GCA_013824645.1 Syntrophus sp. (in: bacteria)
GGTGCTATGCAAAGTGTCCACTATTCCTGATCAATTTTTTGACCATTTTCAGGAAGCTCTGTTTTTCCTTTTCCGGAAAACCTTTCAGCATTGAATCAGTATGTTCGTCACGTTCTTTCTCAATCTTTGCAAGGGTTGCCTTTCCCTTCTGGGTTATCTCAAGTATAGTGACCCGTTCGTCACCGGGGTCTGATTTTCTTTTGATGAAGCCATTCTTCTCCAGTCTTTTGGCCAGACCTGTCATGTTAGCGCCGGGGACAAGCATAATGCGACTTACATCGGTGATTCTGCTCTGCCCATCCTTGGAGGAATCGACGACCCTCAGTACATTGTACTGAGGGAAGGAGAGATTGTATTTTCTGAAAATGGTCGATACTATCCTTTTAAATATCTCGGCTGCTCTCACAACTGACATGAGGAGGTTCTCATCTGCACTCAGGTCACTTTGATAGTTGATTCTTCCCATTGAATTCCCCTCAAGGACAAGTTAG
>PNOF01000127.1 GCA_013824645.1 Syntrophus sp. (in: bacteria)
ATTAGAATCAGATCGCGACTTTCACGAGAACCGGGTTGAGTAGCTTCTGTAGATCCTTCGGGTCGATCCCCACCAGGTAACCGCGTTTACCGCCATTTATGTATATTTTGGGAAGATCCAGGATGGTTTGTTCCATATAGACAGGCATCGTCTTGCGTGTGCCGAAGGGCGAAGTGCCGCCGACCATGTAGCCTGAGTGTTTCTGCTTTACTCCGAGGACTCTGGCAAGCTCTTTGGTTGAAACCTCTTTGTCTCCGTGCATAAGTACGATGAATGGCCTCTTCAGCTCATCTTCCATGATAAGCGTTTTCACCGGGGAGTGCTCGTCAAAACCGAGCTGACGCGATCCTTCAGCGGTCCCTCCCCGATCTACATATACGTATGTGTGTTCCGTAAAGGCAACTTTGTTATCCCTGAGTACCCTTATTGCTGTTGTCACCGGGCCTTTATCTTTACCCATAAGACAG
>PNOF01000128.1 GCA_013824645.1 Syntrophus sp. (in: bacteria)
AAAGAAAATGAGTGTTACCGTCAGCGACAAAAGAGATTATTCAAAGGCAGTCATCTTCGGATGCCGTCCCTGCGACGCAAAAGGTTTTACCATCTATGACCGGGTTTTCATTGAAACCGATACACCTGATCCATATTATAAAGAGCACCGTGAAAAGACAACCATCATTTCTCTTGCCTGTGAGACCCCCTTTGCCGGATGTTTCTGTGTAGCCGTCGATGGCGGACCGGCAGACAAGCTGGGTTCCGATGTGCTCATGACGGATGTTGATAAAGGCTACTACCTCGAATCTCTCACCGAAAAGGGTGACGCAGTCCTCTCGCTTCCCATGATTGCCGATGGCGCATCATATCAGGCAGCAGCGCAGAAGTT